>NZ_LR607226.1:0-16947 GCF_902162175.1 Bartonella saheliensis | reverse complement strand
TTAAAGGCAATAGAAAAATTTATAAAGATAGTGATGTTAGTGAACAAAGCACAAATAAAGCAGCATAATTGAACGCGCGGGCGCGGCGGGGGCGTCTCTCTTTCAAATTTTCCATTCCAAATTTTAGAAAATGTTTAACACATTCAATTGTGTGAGGGACTTCTTATGTGCAAAAAATATGAATTAACTAGCGAAATCAAACAAATTAAACATGCACTTACTCGTAATATTATTAACCTTTATCGCATTCGGGCTTTAAAAGATTTTGATGATGTCAAAGCTGGTTCTTTGGGTGGCTTTATTGAAAAGGAAGTCAATCTTTCTCATGATGGCAATTGCTGGGTGTATGATGAGGCTTGTGTCTATGGTCATGCCCGTGTTTATGATAATGCAAAAATACGGCATTATTCTCAAGTCTGTGGTCAAGTCTATGGGAATTGTGAAATCTATGGCAAGGCTTTCATCTCTCAATATGCAAAAATTTATGACCATGCTTTTGTTTATGGTAATGCTCATGTTTATGGGAATATTTATGGCAATGCCCATGTAAGTGGTGGCGTCCGCGTTTTTGCTGATGCTCATATTTATGACCATGCGTATGTTTCTCATGATGCTGCGGTCTTTAGTTATGCAAGGGGCTATGGTCATGCCAATGTTTCTGGCTCTGCTTGCATTTATAGCCATGGCAAGGTTTATAATTATGCTGTTATTAAGGGGCGTGCCAAGATTTATGGCAAGGTCTATGGCTCTGCTAGCGTGGGGGGCTCTTGTGAGGTTTATGGCTCTGTTTATGGGAATGCAAAACTCTCATATTGTGCCAAGGTCTGGGGTCGTGCTTATGGCAATGCAAAAATAAACAAAAAAAGCAAAGTAAGGTTGGTTCCAAAAAATTGTGAGGTTTATGAAAGCGATCATGTTATCAAGATTATTGATAAAACAGAATAAAGAACGGCGTGGGGGGCGTCTTTAATGGCTACAAACGCATTATAAGATGCATTCCTTAAAACGTATTATAAAAGAGAGAGTTAAAAAAGAAAGCCGTGCCAATTGATATGACGCGGCTTTCAAATTTTGATTCTAACGATTTAATAATCATCCACAATGGAGTAATGAATGCATATATACAAAACGTATCATATTGCAAGCGTTCTGTTGTTTTTATAAAAAATTATCAAAAGAACCGTAAATGATGGCTATAATTTTGATAGCATTCAGTTGAAATAAAGCACATTACAAAAATGATTCTTGAAAACGTTTTAAAACACTAAGCTCAAAATTGAGTTGAGTGAATTCAAATAAAGTATTGTCTAAAATTAAATTTATCAAAATGCTTTGTAAGTTTATCAAGACAATCAAAAGCGAATATGTATTAAGTGAAATGTCTATAACAAAACCCATTTTTATATTTATGCGCGTTGGTTTTTAAAAGCAGCTTTTCATAAGACGAATAAACAAACGCTTTTATAAAATGTAAGGCTTTTAAGATTGGCTCTGCTGTGAAATCTAGATTTCGTTTTTTTTGATAAATGAAACGTTCTTAAGAGAAAATGATAACTAAGTTATAACTGTTATAAAAAAAGGTTTTAAACGTTTCTTATAAAGATCTCATTTTATGTTTCAAACGTTTAAACGTTCTCTTAAAGAGGTTCTTATAAGCGTATTTTCACTTTTCTTTAAAACCTAATTTCTTTAAAAATTAGCCGGCTTAATTTTGAGTTGGCAATATTAACCAATCCAATTTTGGGGGCGTTAACTTTAGAATAGAGCATTCTTTAAACAATATCGCTTTTGACTCCAAAATTGAGTAAAATCCTATGCGTTTAGATTTACAATGGTTTTGAATTTTGCTTGCTTATCTTAAAGAGCTGCCCCCAATTTTGGGGTTACCCCATTTGGTTTCATGTTTTCAAGCTATAACTTTTAAAGCGTTTTTTATTACCATGTCTAAGGTATATAGTATTCTACTTTTACGGCATTATTCGCCTCCATTTTTTTGTGGAAGCGAATAGAGTTCCCTTCTTCAAAAAACTGCACTATATTCATTAAAAGGTTTTCGTATCATAAGACATAACATTGTGAATTTCATATCTGTTGTGATGATATGTCTGTATAAGACTGCCTATCATTTTCTAAATTTGTAGAAAGCGTTTTAAAAACGATTTTGTCTTTAAATCCTTTTATGCGTCCTTAATAAATTAAAACCTATAAGCTTATGACAGTTTCAAACGATTACTCTCTTATAGGATATTATAACATCTTTAGATTTTACGCTTCTCAATTTTGAGAATCATAATCTCATACTTGATAATGCGATTACCAATCCAATTGTTAAAACAAGCTGTGATCTTTAAAGATATGTTATCGATAATTTCAAATGACTAAATTTAAAAACAATGCGATTTTTGAGTGATAAAAACGTATCATAAAATTTATGAACTGTTATAAATGGTAGCTGCTTTTCATTTCATTTGAATACACACATGCGTTATAATATTTGCATCATGATTTGCTTTTTATGCTCTATTCATACATGGCAATCTTATATCAAAAATGGTCAATTTAAACATGCATAAAAGTGTGGATTCTTAAGTGGATTCATATAAAATAATTTAACGCAACATATTGACTTTGTTGTGTTTTTTGATATGATACGGATTTGCACGTGATATACGACCATTGGCTTCTCTTACCTGCCCTGTGATCTTAGGGCGTCCCCTCTTTTTCTTTGCTTTCACAACACCGCCTTCTATTTAAAAAGGAACATCATCATTTGGTACTGTAGACATATCAAGAGGTCTGTAAATGCTTCTGTCATAAGGTGATGACTGATCTTGATTATCATCATTTTTACCATCTAAAAGCTGTAATTCGCCTTTGTATTGTGGCAATATGACCTCTGTTACATAACGTTCCACACCGTTTTTATCTTGCCATTTACGGGTTTGTAAGCGCCCCTCTATATAGACTTTACTCCCCTTCTTAAGATACTGAAGAGCAATTTTTGCCAAATGTGGATTAAAGACAACAATGGAATGCCATTCTGTTTTGTCTACTCTCTTATTGGTTGCCTTGTCTGTATAGCTCTCAGAAGTCGCCAACCGAAAATTGACCACCTCGCCACCAGATGACATTGTTTTGCTTTCAGGATTAGCCCCTAAATGACCAATTAACATCACTTTATTAAGCATTTTCTTTGCTGTCCTTTTTATGGAAAATGGTACTTATAAACAAAAATAATTTATACATAACAATAATATAACACATTATACTATATTATTACAAACAAAATTTATTTTAATACACTGAATCTAAATAATGAATCATGTTTTTATTTTATTTATTTGCTTGTGTTTTTATACAGAATGTGTAATAAAAGAGATGTTCTTTTATGTGATTAATTCTAATCGCTTATTGGGATTGTTAATTATTTTGAGCGTAAAGACCGTATCAATTTATTTTGATACGGTTTTTATGTATTAAGGCTTGTATTTTTAATACTATTTGTGCAATAAAAGAGATGTTCATAATACTTATGAATAACGATAACACTCATGCATTGCAAAACGAAAGCCGCGTCTAAAGATAATGGCGCGGCTTTATTATATACAAATTTATAGCTAACATAAAAGAAAACCCTGTTATGTAAAAAACATAACAAGGTCTTCTCCAATTTCTTAAATCTCATATAAGAGATAGCACATTATGTATAAAATTACAAGCGTCAATATACAAAAAAACCGCATCTTTTAAAGGACACGGCTTTTTGTAGCGATTTTTAAAAAGTGTTGTTTTAACCTAAGGAATGGTTAAAATACAACGCCATTATGACGTTGCAACAGAAAGTTTTTTACGCTTTCTATGTTTTTAAATATATCACAATACATTGATTAGTTCAATTTGAACAAAAACAAACTTGCGTTTATATACAAAGTATGTAAATTACTGGCGAAAATATTTTATTCATTAAACTCTATTGCGTTTGATTGTAAAACTATATTTTTGTTGATAAAAGCCGTGTCTATTAATTTGGATGCGGCTTTTTTTGTTTTGTTCAACACAACAAAACTTTCTCTGATAGTTTTTTTGCATACATAAAGCTTCATAGGTTTAAATGATTAACTAGGAAGGTTCATAAAATGATTGACCAGTATCAATAATGATACTATTATTGGCTATGAGTAGTAGCGATAAAGTTGAAAAAATAATCAGCTTGATGAAAGCATCACCAAAGAACATAAAGTTTTTAGATCTGTTAATTGTATGTGTATATTTTTTTGGAGAAGCGCGGAACAATGGTACAAGCCACTTTGTTTTTAAGACGCCATGGCTTGGTGATCCCCGTGTGAATATTCAAAAGGATTCTGGTAATAAGGCAAAAGCCTACCAAGTGAAACAAGTCTTGCAAGCGATAGAAAGGATGAAACATGAACAATAATCATTATACGTATCGTGTTTTGTGGTCGCAAGAAGATGGTGAATATATTGGACTGTGTGCTGAATTTCCATCCCTTTCATGGTTAGCTTCTCAAGCAGAAAAAGCTTTAAAAGGCATTATGGACCTCGTTTCAGAAGTTGTTGAAGATATGCAATGTAACGGAGAAGAAATTCCTATACCTTTGTCTCATGTTAAATATACTGGTAAATTTCAATTAAGGATTCCACCAGAACTCCACAGAAAGCTTGCAATTCAAGCAGCAGAAAATGGTATAAGCTTGAATAGATACATTTCTTCTAAGCTTTGAAACATTGAAAGCCGCGTTCTTAAAAGACACGGCTTTCTTTTTTGCTATAAAGCCCCCCGCCCTATTTTTTTAATTATTGCATATTCCCATAAAGTTGCTCTCTTAAGAAAGCCAATCCTTTAGATGTTATCTTTGTTGACGGCAGCAACTTTTCTGTACCATCATTTTTTTGAATAGTGATTGTCGTGCAATCCATAAGACCTTTTTGTATTTTATCTTGATATGGTAATAATGGACCGCTTGGTACTCTTCTATATGCCCACCCATATCTTTGCAAGTAATCTGATAAATCTTTAGGTCTTACTTCCAATATTTTTGCTGCATCTATAATACCGAACAAGCCATCGGAGCGCGTTAAACCATCAAGAGCTATTGCCTTTGGTTTTAACTCTGCAATGACATGATCTTTCTGCTCGATTTGACCTTGCAAGTAATTTAAAAAACCAATCATCGCTTGTGGACTTGAGTAATCGACTTGTGGTGTTGTTACTTGCTTTGCACGCCGTTCGCATTCGATAAAATACTCTCTTGCTTGGTGACCTTTGTCATTACGCTCGATCATTGAAAGGTGTTTTGCCATGTCTAAGGTAAGAGCATAATCTTTAGCTTTCCCACCGTTTACTAAATTTTTAGTAAACGTCACAAAGTCTACATTTTCTCGAAATTTACATTCTTTAATACGATTAACAATCCAATCATTAAAGCGAGACTTCACTTCTAAAAACGCATGCAAATCACGTGCATTTACAGTTTGAACTAATTCATCATTAATTTGAGTTTGATTTACATCGATTAAGTATTGCGACATCTTTTTTTCCCTAAAAATTTAAAAAGCAGGCGCCCCCGCCGCGCCCATGCGTTATTTAAGCTGCCTCATTAATGCTATGTACATTATCAAAATTAGGTCTATAAGCTTTCAAAAGAGGAACTATTGAGTGAATTGGTTCAGAATGACCAAACTCTGTAATGATTGCTAAAATTTTTGTAAAATTAGGCATTTCGTTTTGTAATTTTAAAACCAAAACTTTTTCAAGAACTGCCATCAGTTCCACTAAAGATTCACTATATTCGTCTTCAGTATAATCTGTATTAACTTCTTTACACACTGCCATCCACAAATCACATAAGAAATCGGTGGTTATTTTTATTTCGTTTTTTTCCATTTGAAATTCTTTCTATTCACTAAAAGTTTTTAATTGACAGCCCATAAGGGCGCCGGGCGCTAAAAACACGGTGAATAGTCCGCCGCTATACTTTTCCCTCGCGAAGGGTATTGTATGGTATAGCCACACCCGACATAAATCGTTATACGCCAATGAAAGCATAAAAGAAAGCCAGTATTTCTAAGAATGGGAGAAACCTTATCGTGGTTACCCGCTATTCACAAGTGGTTTTTAAGCACTTGCTGCCTTTCTAAACGAACCTGCCTTTAAAGTCAATACGTATTTTTTATTTTTTTCACTTTTTTTCATTTTGGTACTTACCTAATTGAATATCAAGCGCTTTTTCTAGCTCTCTGTCTATCTCTTCACTTGATAATGGATACCCTCTCTCAAAATCATTCGTTATCTCACAAATCAATTGATCATCCTTGGTGCGTTTTTTGATTTGCACATTTATCTCATCTATCAATGATTCATAACTCAATACGCTTTTTGGTAAATTGCCACCGTATATCCATGCTTTTACCTGCGCTTTTGTACTGTAATCAATATTCGTTGGCATCTCATGATCTTGATATTGACCACCTTCAAATTCTTCGTATTCTCTCATACCATCATCATATTCGTAAAGATTGTAAAAATACTCTGCTACTCCCAATCCCCATGGGGCATGCCCCACCGCCGTTGCAATAAATTTCTTTTTCTGTCTTGACTTACGGTTTCTTAAGAACATCTGGTTTAATATCCCCTTGCTTAAATCCATAACTTTACCTATGGGTTTATTTGTCTCATATTGGACCGTACAGTAGCGTTTTTATTTTCAGTATGCTTCTCTATCATAAAAATCTAAAATCGCTCTGTACGGTATCTTTTTAGCTGTTTAAACGTATATCTAATCTCAAAACGATCAGCACTTTTCACTATTTTGCTGTCTATCATTCAATGCCCTTTAAAACCTCTTTAAGTCCTTTATGAAGCTTTTCCACGCGCTTTGATGTGATTACTGCCTCTTGATCTTGGCTCTTGATTTCAGGCTTTTGAAGGTTCTTAAGAATACTATTGGCTTGCAAACGAATATCACTTTCAAGCTTTTCGCAGTAACAATAAAAATCTGCTGTTGACGGCATAAAAGTTGTACTTAATCCCTCTGCTTTGCCTTTCAAAGCGTTCTTTGTTGCTGTCTGCAATGCCCAGCTACTTATACCTTCAAGAGCATAAAGATACGCAAGCGCTGTTGCTTTCTCATCTGATCCCATGGGGCTTTTGAAACCATTTGAAAGGACAAGATAGGTTGTTTGTATTTCCTCTTCCGTCGCTTTTCTTTCAAGCTTTTTCAACGCATCGTTAACAAATGCTGTAACTCTCTCCGCTTCTGCACTCAATGGTTTTTGTCCTGTTTTCCAATGGAATGGTGGTTGTGTTGTCATCCTCGAATAAAAATTTGTAAACACTATCTGAATTTTTGATATTGGACATGTGCTGTGCAACTCGATAACTCCACCCGCGCTGTTGTTCTGTGTGTTGATTGCTTGGTTTTCCATTGTTTCCACCTTGTTGATTGATTTCGTATTTTTTTGAATTTCTTACCCAATTACGCCATGTTGCTTGCCAATCTGTTTTGCGTGCGTCCTTTCCTGCTTTGGCATTCCAATAATCTCGAAACTTTGCGATCTCGACTTTGATACGCTCTGGAGGCAAGCCCTCTGCAATGGCAAAATCATAATCGGGTTCAAAATCAGCAGGCAATCGACAACCTCTATCAGTTTTAACCCGCTTGGCTTTCTTAGAAACGTTTTCTTGCTCGTGAATGGGAGGTTGGTTTTCTGATGATGTTGCGATTTGTTCTGATTGGCTTTCAACATCACCACCCTCGATTGGCTCGTCAACCAAATCGGTTGTTTCTAAATCTTCAAAATCGATTTCTTTTTTTGATAAAACGATAGTTTTATTTTTTTTATATATATTGTTAATGTTATTGTTATTGTTATTGTTAATGGCATCATTTCGCATTGCATGGGTATCATCATCACTGTTATCTTTATTTTTATCCCATCTTAATTTTGCTGCTTTTGCTGCTTTTGAAGCCTTTTCTGTAGCTTTATCTAAATTTTCACTACAGTTATTAAGTTCTTCTTCAACTTTTAAACTCCACAAACGACCATCGTCTAAACGTATGATCTTCTCATCACGTAATAAGATGTCTAATGTCTTTTTTAAAATTCTTACTGAACAGCCAGCCCACCGTGCCAATTTTGGAGCATCTTCAATAATAGGGCGGCGTTCTTCGTACATATATAAAACAAGAGTCATATAAAGCCCCTTTTCCACTATGCTCATGCCACTAACATCAACAATCCATTGTGAAGAAAAAAGCCTCGTCCATGGCAATTTATTGGACATGTATTGCCTCCTCTCTTTTCTTACTCCATCTTATATTCGCTGCTTTTGAAGCCCTTTCTGAAGCTTTGCTAATCGTATAATCAAAAGCTAATGACCTATGCCATAAGTTCCCATTCTCTAAACGCGTGATGTAACCCATGCTTATTAAAGTCTCTAATGCCTTTTGAAACGTTCTTATTGAACACCCACACCAACTTGATAAATAAGACGCATTATTGATAAGAGGCGCTCTCTTATCATTCATAAGCAACACAACGGTTGTATAAACTGCCTTCTCTGTTGCTTTTAAACCCATAAGCTCTTTTAAAAACTGATCTGAATTAAACTTTACACACTCTACTTTGTGACTGGGCATCGCTCTAAGATCTCCCTCTCTTTAATTAAATGTAAAATTGACAAAGCACCTGCTTCATTATCATCACAAGGCGCGTGTCCTTTTGCACGCATTGCCTTAATCATTTCTTCTTTTGAAGCGTTTCCTTTTCCTGTCGTCGCTTTCTTAATTGTACAAACCGGTATCCCCTCATACGGTATCTGATGATGTTCACACCATGCCGTTAACGTTGCTAACAAACCACCGTAAACATGCGCTGCATCGGTTCCAACATGACGCCTCACTTCTTCAAAATACACCGCGTCAATTTGACCTGCTGCCTGCTTTATTTCATTAAGCCATTGTTTAAAGCGTAAATAACGCATCCCACCGCCTTCAAAACGACGTGATTTAAAATCAACGGTGCCACTAAATACGTCACCACTCCCTCCACACATCGCCCACCCCATCTTCGTTCCTAGATCAAAACAAAGAATCGTGTTATTCACCGCCCCGCTCCGTACATAATGTGTTTTATTGGGCTGTTTTTTCCCAAAAATGAAGGAAAGAAGAGTGTAAGAAGTATGCAAGCGGTTTTAAATTGGATAGAACAGCATCCTGTATTATTTTCTGCGTTTTCTGTTTTATTTTCCGCACTTTCTTCGGTTGGTGCTTTATTATCAGCAATTTTTTCTTTTCTTTCTATTAAACAGACATTTAAATTCAGAGAGGAAGATCGAATAGAAGCTGCAAAATTGAGAAAGGAAGATCGAGAAAAAGATGAAAAATTGAGAAAGGAAGATCGAGAAAAAGATGAAAAATTGAGAAAGGAAGATCGAGAAAAAGATGAAAAATTAAGAGAAGAAGATCGAGAAAAATTTAAAACAGAATTAGCTAATGCCATGGACATAGCTAAATCAACTAGAGAACAAGCGGTATCAATGAAAAAGCTTGCCACAGTTCTGGAAAAACAATTAGAGATTTTAGAAGAAAAAAAGCTCCGTGTTACCACACACAGTTCATGGATAAGTGATAATCCTAATGATATCTTTCCAGTAATATATGTATCTTTAATCATTACAAATCCCACAAAACAAACAATTAAAATCAACTCTATCAGCATAAATGATAATAGCCTTTTTACCTTTATGTCCGCATGCTATCGCGAATTTTCGTATTCACCACAATCACTAGGAAAACTACATTACATCCATCCTCAACAGGAAAAACACTTATGCTTAAAGAAACCTCAAGTCGATCCACCTATACATAGCGATATTGATCCATTTAGCCTCAAAACTTCTGGTCTATTAGGACTAATTATTGGTGTTTTTTCTATAGACAGAAACTCAGAAATTCCTTTAATATTAACTATGGAGCATACTGCCGTAAATCCTTTAAATCCACCAGAAAAGGTGATTTTTTGCCCCGATTTTTTTAATATTAAACCAAGTAATAAACTATCCAAGCTGTTTACATTCAATAAATAACCGTTTTCCAACATGATGAATAACGCTGTTGTTCCTCAGGGCTTTTTTCAGCCAACTCCGCCCATGTCAGTGGCTTTGGTTTCATAAGAAGAAATGATAAATATTGTGCCCTATCCCATTTATTGGCTTCTGCAACTGTAACCGATTGTTTTGCCATAAACCATCTATTGAAATCTTCAATAATTTCAATTGCTTCATTCTTTCTCTGTTCATCCATCATCAATTGTTGCAATATCTTTCGTGCTCTATCATCATCTTTTTCATCACTATATTTATTTATAACTGGAGCTTTTTCTACAAACTCTCTTACAAACGCGCGAACATCTGGTTCAAATTCTTGACTATTGTCATATGACGTCAAACATTCCTGCTCTTTTTCTTCTTGCAATTCTTGTAAATGTTTAATTTTTTTCTCATTCTCTGCTAATTGTCCATCCATCAACGCTTGTTGTGACGCAATTAACTCATCTCGTTCTTTTATCGCTTGTCTAAGCATTTTGATGTTTTTAAAATTGGTATAAACCGCATAACATGAACACAAATTAGCAATACAAGATATAATAAGAGCAACTAAAACCATCTCTCTCTCCTCACTTACTTTTCTTTTTGGAAAGCTCTTTTACTGGTGGCTTTTGTATAGATGCATCACGCTGCTTAAGCTCGTCTTCAAGCCTCTCAATTTCTTTATCTCGGTGTGCAATTTCTGCTATGAGTTCATACATAGATTTGATGTTCTTACCGAACGTTTCATCATACGCATCCAGCTTTCGCTTCAGTTCGTCAATTTCCTCATCACGAGATTGAACTTCTTTTTCATCCTTGGAATTTAGTTTAAGCTCTTCTTTAAGCTTCTCTATTTCTGCATCACGGGCTTCAACTTCTTTAAATCGCCTGTGTAGAGCTATGTCTTTCTTTTGAATCGCCTCTTTATGCGCTTGTTTAAGATTCTTAATTTTTTCATCACGCTGCTTAAGCTCGTCTTTAAACTTCTCTATTTCTAAATAACGGGATTCAACTTCTGCTTTTAAACAACTTATGATTTCGTTTTTCCGTTTGAACGCTTCTTCATACTCGTCTATCTTTTGGTTCAGTTCTTTAAGCTTTGCGCCACATTCATCAATGGTCTGCTTGATTTCCCTTGAAAACTTAATATCTTTCTCTCTAACTTCTTCCTTAATATTGCTAATTTGGATTTGAAGTTTTGCAATCTGTCTTACAAGTTGTTTAGACTTATCGCGATAATGCCATGCAAAACGAAACATCACGCCGTTGATAAGTAACATTGCAAAAATTGCTATTGAGAAAATTTCATTTAAACTCATTGTGATCTCCTAAGGTTGCAAACGGTCGCACGCGCTATCAACGCTGCTGCTCTTGCAAATTTTCGTAATTGGGGGGCGCTGCTCTTGCATTAATGACTGCAAGCGCTCTGGATAAAAAAAATCTTCTGGACGTAAATCTATCCCATGTTCACGCGCATAATTTAAAAGCATAATTTGGTATTTAGCCGGTATAATTCCGCCTTTACCCTCTAGTTTTTTTAAAGGATAAGTCCATTTATAAACAGCAGACACATGGCATTGAGAAATCAACGACACACGTTTTGCCCCGCCTAAATACTTTATAATCGTAGCTGCTGAATTTTTGATACTCATCTTAATTTCTCTATTTATCAAATGCGCATTTATTCGATTATAGAAAATTGTCAACATTTTTTCTAAAATAGAAATATTGATATTTTTTAAAACAAAAGGAATATTGATAAGTATGGATATTCAAAAAGAAATAAAAATTTGGGCAAATGAAAAACTTAAAACAATGGGTCATGGGTCCCGAACTGAACTAGCTAAACATATGGGACTTCATACATCTGTTGTCTCTAAAATGCTTTCTGTTGATGATGATAAAGAAAGTAGGAATATATCTGCGGATGAACTCGTTAGATTAACTTCATTTTTTAAAGCTCTCCCCCCTCACTTTATACCCGATAATTGTGATGATTATTTTTTAAAATTATATTCTTCGGCAAAGCCAGAACATAGAAAAGCTGTCATTTCTTTTTTACGTTCTTTGCAAGAAGCAGATGAAAAATAACCACCATTTTTTGCTCATTTGTTAATGACGAAAATATTTTTAAAGCTTCTTTAGATTGCTTCATTATAGAATTTTCTCCACATTTAAATGAAAATTAGATCACTTTTTTGTGTAGACTATTTGTCTATCACTAAAAAATTTTTTTCTATTTTAGAAAATTTATGTTGACTTATTCTAAAATCGAAAATATATTTACACCATACCCCGAAAAAAAAAACCTATGTCAAGGCATTTTTTTCAAAATGTATTTAAATATTTTGATATGGAGGCAATTGTGAATAAACCAGTGTTTATAAATTCGGATGAAATTCTCTTAGTCGTCTGTGAAGATGAAGAGCAAAATCACGCGAAATATGGTACTTTCTTGGATGAAAAGGAAATTATCAAATTTATAGATCAAGTAGATAATGCGGTGGAAATTTTCCGTATCGAACCAACAAATAACCGGTGCGAAAATATCTCTGAAGATGCTGCTGAATTATACCTTAAAAAGTATGAAGAAGAGTGTTTTGAAGGAGGTATAATCCATGATTTTGTTCTACATAGTTCTGCATACGGTGTTTTTTTAGATGATATCAAACGGCGTGAATATGAAGATGCAATGTATGGTACTTATGAACAGCAGCACCGTTTGCGTCCTTGTGATGTGCTTTAAAAACTCTGAAGAGCGCTTCTAAAAGCACCCCTTTTCTCAAAAAATTATCACACAAACCAATGCCGTTCTTTTCAAGAGCGGCAAAGGGAGAGTCTAACTTAAAGGAAACAAATCATGGAAAAGAAATACGAACTTACTGATGAGACAATCGAAGTTCTTGGTAAAACTCTTCACCGAATTAGAGCATTGAGAGACTTTGGAGACATTAAAGCAGGTGATCTTGGTGGATTTATAGAAAAAGAAAGCAACTTAAGCCATGAGGGCAATTGCTGGATTAGCGATAATGCCAAGATTTTTGGAAAAGCCAAGGTTTTGAACAATGTTAAGATCTCTGGTGATATTGTGATAGCCATATTAAGCGCTTTCTAACAACACAAAACAACTTTTAACACATGCGTGATTCACGCCACGGGGGAGTTGCGCGTAAAATAAGGAAAACGATAATGACAAATTCACCCTTAGCCACTATGGCAAATAAATATGGGTTTTCTCATGAACAATTTCGAAAAACTATTATCAAAACATGTATCAGTCATAACTTCACTGATGAAGAATTTGCTGCTTTTATCTCTGTTGCAAATACTTATGGTCTCAATCCTCTCACTAAAGAAATCTATGCTCTCCCTAAAAGAGGCGGCGGCATTATTCCAGTGGTCTCTATTGATGGCTGGATTAAGATCATTAAGTCTAATCCTCAATTTGATGGTATGACCTTTCAAGATCAACTCGATAAGGACGGCAAGATCATTGCTATTAAATGTGCTATTCGTCTCAAAGGCATTAAAGATCCTATCGAAGTCACTGAATATTTAAATGAATGCAAACAAAAAAGTGACACTTGGCAAAAATACCCCGCTCGTATGTTACGTCATAAAGCAACTATACAATGCGCTCGCTATGCTTTCGGGTTTTCTGGTATTTATGAAGAAGATGAAGCGGCTCGGATTAATGAAGTAAACCGGAATACACAAGTACAATTTGTTTCTCATGCCATGCTCGAACAAATCAAAGGATTAATTAAAGAAACGGAAACGAATGAAGATAATCTTCTCGCTTACGCAAATGTAGAAAAGCTAACAGATCTGTCTTGTGAAAAAGCACAAGAAGTTTTAGGGCTGTTGGAAAAAAAGAAAAATATTCAAAGAGAAAGAGCTCTACAATCTCTCCCACAACAAGAGCAAATAAACGCCTCTATACAAGATGCCGAATATATTCATATCCAAGATATTGAATATGCACCAGCATCTCACGAACAAGGAATGGGGGTGTGAAATGGAACAAAGAACAGCAGAATGGTTTCAAGCCCGTTTAGGTAAAGTTACCGCTTCAAATATTTACAACGTTATTAGTAAAACAGCAAAAGGAACCCCCACAAGCAAATATGAAGACTACAAAATCAAACTCATTACAGAGCGTCTAACGGGTCAAACAAGCCCCTATTATGAAACAGAAGATATGAGATGGGGCATTGAAAATGAAGAAGATGCCTTGAGAGAATATGCTTTCATTTATGATACACAAGTCACTCAATGCGGCTTTATCCAACACCCCACAATAAAAATGGCGGGGGCTAGCCCTGATGGTTTGATTGATGAAGATGGCTTAATCGAAATCAAATGCCCTAAATCGACTAATCATACGCGTTTCATTATCAATAATGAGATCAAACCAGAATATCTTGCACAAATGCAATTCCAAATGGCTTGTACGGGACGTAAATGGTGTGATTTTATCAGTTATGACCCGCGGTTTACGGGCGATTCATCTCTCTTTCGTATGAAAATCAAACGCATCCACCGTGATGACAAACAAATTGAACAAATCAATCAAGCGGTTGAAAGCTTTTTAGCAGAAATAGAACAAGAGATACAAAGAATCTCAACAAAAGCCGCCTGAGAACTTATGGGGGTGCTTTTCCTATGCCTCCTAGCACCCCCACCCTTTCATAACAATTTTTAATCAATTCGTGATTCACGCCATGAGTGAATTGCATCTTAAATGTAAGGAGAAATATATGGCGCACCGACCACCTACCATAACACAACCAGCCATTGCACGCGCTTTAAGAGAAGCTAAAAAGCAAGGGTGTGAACTCATAGAAATAAAACCTAACGGCGAACTGCTTATTTATCTTAAATCCAATATCCCACTACCAAATTCAGTGAAGCATACAGACAAAATTTTAGATTTGTCAAAGAATGAATATTACGAAACCTTGCTCTCTAAAATGTAAAATACCATGCCTAAACCACGCCCTCCTCATCTTGTCAAAGAAGTCACACGTCATGGTAGAATTATATGGTATGTACGCATTGGTCACGGACCACGTCGTAGAGTACACGGAACCTATGGAACGCAAGAATTTGTTGACAATTACAAAAATGCGCTTGCCGAATTACAAGGCATAATCCCTCCAAAACCTAAAACTGGTAAACTTACTGAAGGTTCATTTGCATGGCTGCTTAAACAGTATTTTAATAGTGTTAATTGGCATAGCCTCGCTAAAGCTACAAAAAGACAAAAAGAACTCATCCTTATGAAGGTATGCGATACTATAGGAAACATTCCATACCACGCAATTGATAAGAAGCATATTATAGCCGGTGTTGAACGGCGTAAAGATACACCAGCAACAGCTAGGAATTTTTTGAAAGCACTTAATGGACTATTTAATTGGGCGATTGAACAAGGTCTTTTGGAAAGTAATCCAACTGTAGGTGTTAAGAGACCTCCTCTCAAAAACAAAGATGGCTTTCCTGCTTGGACAGAAGAAGATGTTGAGAAATATTATCAAAAATGGCATCATGGTACGCATGAACGTGTCTGGATTGATGTCCTCTTATATACGGGCTTACGTTGTGGTGATGCCGTTCGCATTGGCTGGAAAGATGTTAAAGATAATATCATTCATCTCAAAACAGAGAAAAGCAAATTCCAAACAGATGTTTTTCTTCCTATTTTACCAGAACTAGCCAAAACGCTTGAAGCTGGTCCTATTGGTGATGAAACATTCATCTGTAGTAAAATTAATCAAAAGTTCACAAAAGAAAGTTTTGGTAATACATTTAGAGATGCTTGTAATGCGGCTGGAATTAAAAAATCAGCACACGGTTTGAGAAAATTAGCAGCAACACGCGCAGCTAACTCTGGTGCAACTGTCTCACAACTCAAGGCAATTTTTGGCTGGACAGAAGACCAAATGGCATCTCTTTATACCAAGAGCGCAGACCGTAAAAGACTAGCAATAGAAGCGATAAAAAAGCTCCAAAAAAGTTAGGGGTAGAGGGGAAAAAACATAATAGAATCAGAATTCATCAATCCCCTTATATTCAATATAACTTTTTGATTTTATTTGCTTTCTTTTTGCTCTCATCGCCCACCATTATAATTTATGAAAATAGCTTATTGCTTTTACATAAATATAAAGCAAGAGTATGGACTTTAAAAACCTGTCTTCTGAGCTTTATGGTCTTTGCTTATTTCAATTAGTATTTTTAAGTCTATGTTTTTGAAAAACTAGGCAACTTAACAAATATTATGATATTTTTAGGATCGCTTTCTATCCCTTTTACCTTTATATATCATTCTAAAAGTTAAAAATGTTAATGTTATTGTAAACTCTTTGATTCTTTCATAAAAGGATTTTGCCTATTGATCTAGATCCATCTCTCAATAAGCTTTTTTCTATTCAAATTGACTTCTTACTAACTTTACAGAAAAGTGTTATAAGTATATCTAATTTTTAGTCATAATTGGAAGAAGTTTTACACTATCAATACAAATCTTGCGTAAAATTTTATCCAATTAGTGTAAAATAAAAAACTACCGTGATTCTTGCTTAAGTTTTTCTCTATGAGAATAAATTAGCTTTTTTCTTCAAATGAATCTTTAACTTTAGTAGATATCTACATATTTTTATTAAAAAATTCAAACCTTTTAAAGGAATTGTCTATTAAATCATACTTATTTAAAATCAACACAAACTTTTAAAATCAAACAAACTCATTTTGATTAATATGTCATTCTTACAAATTTATTTTTCATTAACTATCAGAAGAATAACATTTTCTTTTTGCACAATATGTATGAA
>NZ_LR607225.1:0-18178 GCF_902162175.1 Bartonella saheliensis | reverse complement strand
AGAACCCCCCCTCCCCAAGTTTCTCCAAAACCACAAAAACCATCTGTACAAAAACACCCAGAAAATTTGTCACCCTCCCCAAAGGTTGCCCCTCCTCCTCCACGCGTAAGAGAGAAAACACTAACTGATGCAAAAATCCAAAAGCCTGAAGCTCAAGAGACAGCTCCTCCACAGACACAAGTAGCACCGCCAAAACCCCCACGTGCAAAAGAGAGACAACAACATAGCCCACAAGTTGAAGCCTCGCCCTCCCCAAAGGTTGCTCCCCCTCCTCCTCCACGCGTAAGAGAAAAAACACTAAGCGACGTAAAAATCCAAAAGCCTGAAACCCAAGAGACAGCTCCTCCACAGACACAAGTAGCACCGCCAAACCCCCCACGTTCAAAAGAGAGACAACAGCACAGCCCACAAGTTGAAGCTTCACCCTCCCAGCAAAAAAAAGTGGCTCCCCCTCCTCCTCCACGCGTAAGAGAAAAAACACCAACCGGTGTAAAAATCCAAAAGCCAGAAACTCAAGAGACACCTCCTCTACAAGCACAAGTAGCGCCGCCAAAACCCCCACGTGCAAAAGAGAGACAACAACACAACCCACAAGTTGAAGCTTCGCTCTCACAGCAAAAAAAAGTAGCCCCACCCCCTCCTCCACGCGTAAGAGAAAAAACACCAACCGGTGTAAAAATCCAAAAGCCAGAAACTCAAGAGACACCTCCTCTACAGGCACAAGTAGCGCCGCCAAAACCCCCACGTGCAAAAGAGAGGCAACAACACAACCCACAAGTTGAAGCTTCACCCTCCCAGCAAAAAAAAGTGGCTCCCCCTCCTCCTCCACGCGTAAGAGAAAAAACACTAAGCGACGTAAAAATCCAAAAGCCTGAAACCCTCGAGCGCCCCACCACGCATATAAAAACGGCGCCACAAAGACCACCGCGTGCAAAAGATAAAATCCAGCACAAAACAACAGTTCAAAAGGAAGAAAATCCCTATGCAACACCGAGAGCGCAAACACCTCCACGCGTAAGAGACAGAGTGCAAACCAGCACAAAAACCCAAAATCCTGAAACCCTCGCCCCAAGTGTTAGACCCAAAACACCTCAGCACAGAACAGTCCGGCAGCAAAGCAGTTCATCATCACAAGACAGTGAAATATATGCAGTCCCTCGTTCAAGCAAATCGCACCAAATAGGAGGCAGAAAACAAAGCGACACTGTCGTGCAAAAAACGGGCTCTTCACAAACAGCAAATGAACCACCAAAACCGTCTCAAGAACAAAAAACATCTTTTAATACAATTAACACGATGGAAAAAGAGTTTTTGCTCATAGCATATCACGAAGAAATACGATTTTTATGCGAAAAGGTTTATGGGGACCGGCTTATTTTAGAACAAAGAATAGAAGAAATTAGAGAAAATCCTACTATGGGAGAACAGCTCTTATGGGATGTTAGAGAAAACCCTCTGTCTATTTCTAAGTTTGCGGGTCGAAAAGTTCTTGGCATAAAAAGCGATGCACGTAAAGAAGCTGAAGAAACGCTTCCTAATCTGTATGAAGCCATTAACGGTTTTATATATACTTCAAAATATGTACAAGAAAATATTTCACAGAGTCCTCACAGGGAACAACGGCAACATCAACACGCGCAACAGGAAGAAGCAATCACTCAACACACACAAAATCGGCTCAATTCAGAAAAGCAAATCCAGCCTCTGTCAAATCCAGAAATTGCCCGCAGAGTTCAACAAGATCCATCGGTTCAATATGGTCAAAGAGAGGTCCAATATTGGAGCCAAATTGTTTATAACGATCCATTGATTTTTCAATATAGAATGGAAGATATGCAAAAAATTCCAGAGATCGGAGAAGAACTTGTCTTTCAAATCGAAAAGGATTCGACCTCTTTTGCTCCCCTTGCAGGTCGAAAAGTCCTTGGCATAAAAAACGGCGCACGCAAAGCTGCTGAAGAACATCTTCCTACCCTTTGTACCGCCATTAAGGATTATGCTGATACGATAAAACAATTAAGAGAAACCATTGTGCAAAACCATCAAACAGAGCAACAACAACGCCATCAACCGCTTACCGATCTCGATAAAAAATTGCAAAAGCAGCAAAGCGTATCAGAATCCCAGAAGCTGCCTGAGCGCTCAACAAAAAAGCACCGTCAAGAAGTTACTGAAACATCAAGACAAGAAGAGCACTCCCCTATTCGCCCGCGCAGAGGTGAAACATCAAAAGCCATGGCTATGTCGTGATATCCTTACCCCCTTTGGCTTTTCACGCACCCCCTTGGGGCAATGATCCTGCCAAGATTGCACCAAGGGCGGCATATAACATACAGAAAAATTTGAATAAACTTTGCTATGACAAAACGTATTAATAAAATTGCACGATAACATTTCATAAAAATGACCAACATCAACGCTTTTGCCATCATCAACTTGGCTCCATGCGAAGAGAGTCAAATTTTTCCTATCATTCAAATCGGTCTTCTTCTTTGAAAAAGAAGAAGAAGCTTATGAAAATAGCATAAGGCAAAAAATGTAAAAAAGAAGCTTTTTAAAAAATAAATATTAAAAACTTAAAAGGAAATATACATGAAAGAAAATACACAACAGGGTGCCTCCTCCACACAGGAAGAATTGCAAGAACAATCCCCTGCAATAAATGCAGCCGTTTTAAAGCAAATCAATGAAGCAGCGGAAAATTTTTTCTACCCCAATAGCAAAGTGCTTAAAAATAAATACCGTATTAAAGATAAAGAAATATTAAAAGAGCGCTGTTCTGATGACGTAAAAAAAGAAATGATCAAACTTCTCCAAGAGCCCCCACCAGAACGGTTTGATGCCGCCTACCTCAAATATCTTCATCATCGTCTTTTTTCTCGTGCATTTGAATGGGCAGGACAAACCCGCGAAGTACCTTTTACTTTTGAAGATAGCAGTGTTGCTTCTATGCCCATTTTGAAGAGAGCCGAATTTACAAAACCTTTTGCAATGGGCAGAAAAATCCAGGAGGGATTAGAAAAGTTAGATAAAACACTTGCTGAAAAAAAGAATTTACAAGGCTTAATGCGCGAAGAATTCGTTGAACATGCTGCTGGAATAATGATAAATTTACACTACTTGCATCCTTTCAGAGAGGGCAATAGGCGTACAAAGAGACTGTTTGTTGAAAAACTCGCTCAAGCAGCAGGCCATACGCTCGATTTTTCTGTTGTGAGCAAAAAGCGCAAAGACTTTGTCCGCGCAGCCGCCATGGAACGTGGCGATCAAGAGCCTATGAAACATCTGCTTGAAGATATTTCCCATCCAGAAAAATTGCTCATTTTACAAGAATTCACCAACTCTATGAAAACGCTTGGAATGGGGGAAAAAAATTATTATCTCACTGTCGTCGCAAAAGAAGGCGAAACCTATCATGGGACCTATAGAGGCTGTGGCGCCAAAGGCTTCATGATGGATGCTCAAGGGATTCTCATCTTGGGAAATAAAAAAGATCTCACACCAGAGCAAATACAAACATTAACAAGTGGTGAAACTTTCTCCTTTACAGTGCCAAAAGCTCAAAGCCTAGAAAAAAAACAGCAAAACACCCAGCAAAAAACCTTACTTCCAGAAGAAAAAAGAGCCGCTCCTAAAAGCGATGAAATAACTGAAAAGAGTAAAGACAGTGCCTCCATCCCAACAAAGGGAAAAGAAAAAGCCCATTTTGCATCATGGATTGCCTCTCATGCTTTAGATGACAGCGTTAAAAGTATGCCCCAAAATCTGCAAGAAAAAGAACAAAGGGCTCACCCCATGGTTCACTCTGCTTCCTCTATGAGGCAAACGCAAAAAAATTTTCAAGAAACCATTTTAGAGACCAGCCATACAGCGACAACGGATCAAATATCTGTCCAAATGACAAAGGAAACAGACTCTGATCATCAAAAAAGAGCAAAACAGTCCCCCCAAAAAGCAATGGCATACTGGGAGAAAACGGACACCACCCCTCTCACCTCACAGAAGAAATTATCCTCATCACTCAAAATCGAAAAAGATCATACAGCCTCCCGTAATTTCTTTTACCCAAACAGTATCACTTTAAAAAATAAATACGGAATAAAAGACTCTGAACAATTAAAAGAACAATGTGCCCATGATACAGCAAAAGCAATCATTCATCTGCGCCAAGAAGAGCCACCACAAAGACTAACCTCCACATATCTCCAATATATTCATCATACCCTGTTTAAAAAAACTTTTGAATGGGCAGGCCAAACACGCGATAAACCATTTACATTTGAAGATGGCACCGTTGCTTATATGCTAGAGATGAAAAAAGCCGGAGTTCATTTTGCATCCAAAAAACAAATACAAGAAGGACTAAAAAATTTAGATAAAACACTTACTGAAACAAATAGTTTAAAAGGCTTAACCCGTGAAACGTTTGTTGAACATGCCGCTGAAATGTTGATACAGCTCAACTATACGCACCCTTTCAGAGAAGGTAATGGACGCACACAACGAATGTTTTTTGAAAAACTCGCTCAAGCAGCAGGACACACACTCGACTTTTCTCTTGTAACAGAAAAACGCATGAACCTTGCCAGCACTGCATCGCTAGAACATAACGATAAGGAAATGATGAAACACCTGCTTGAAGATATCTCCAATCCAGAAAAAATACTTATTCTAAAAGAATTCGTAGATAATATGAAACATATTGGGCTTAAGAATATTCATCATCATCTGATTATGACAGCAAAAGAAGGGCATACCTATACAGGCTTCTATAGAGGCAGTGGCCTCAACGGATTCATGCTTGATGCCAACGGGACTTTCATCATAGGAAATAAAAAAGATCTTACACCAGAGCAAATACAAACATTAAAAATGGGTGATGCTCTCTCCTTTACAGCACCAAGCACTCAACACCCGCAAGAGGTGCTGATCCCCGCAGAAAAAATCCCCCCTCTTACAAGCAACGAAATTATCACGAGGATAAAAAATAACGCATCACTTCAAGCAAGAAGAACAGAAATCGAAACTTTATGCCAAATCATTTATGGCAATCGGCATATCTTGCAGGAAAGAATTGAAAGAATCCATGAAAATCACAGGGAAGGAGAACAGCTTACCTATCAAATTGCCACATCTCCTCAATCGATTGCTCAATTGTCTGGGAGCAATATATTGGGCATAAAAAATAACGCGCGCACTGAAGCTGAAGCCAATATTTTGCCCCTCTGTAGAGCCATTGATGGTTATATCAATATTTTTAAACAAACAGAAAGAGACATTCTCCATGACCATCACGCCAAACAAAGGCGTTGTGAACAGTCGGTCGCAATGCCTAAGGTTTGGATGCAAAATCTCCTCTCCTTGCCAAAAGAACAGCAGCAAAAAACCTTATCAAACTCTCCTGAATTAAGAGGTGAAGCGAGAGTTTATATCAAAAAAATCAATGAACGCTTATCTTCAAGAGAGCATGAAGCAATAAAAGAAAATAATCCCGACAAACTGGCTAAGAGTCTTGGCACATCAGCTGTCAAAGCAAAAGAGATTCTGGAAATCGTCAAGCAGACAAAAGAGATGGAACAAAATATACGCCCCTTGGCTTTTTATGACCACCAATTGAGTAATCGCTTAGCACCAAAGCAGCATCAATCTCTCCCACAGCAATTATCCAAGAAAAACACTGAAAAAACATGGTCGAACACGCTTGATAAAGAAGCAGGTAAAGCACAAAAAATGATAGAAAACGTTCATCAAAACATCAAGAGACAAGAAAATATTCCCTCTCACAAAACGCAGCACACAAAAGCTATGACACTCTAAAGATTCATATAAGCTTATCTTTTTTGCCTTCTCTGATAAAAAAGATGCGCTTGCTTCCTGTCTTTATCGGCAAATCAATCGTGCATCAACCAGATGCAAAAACCATAAAAGGGAAACTTTTTTATTTGCTTAGATTTTATCCCCATCAATGATAAAAAAAACTCTCAGCAGAATAATTGATAAGGATTGATCATTCATCGCTTTCATTGTCTATAGTGCTCTTGGCCTTGTAGGGCTAAAAACAGACAAGATGCTGTTAAAAAATTACGTCTTGCTATCCTTATATTTATGAAATCTCTAAAACAAGCAATCTCCCTCATTTGGGGAGAACATAAAGCCGTACAAGTGAAAACCCATCACACGGCTTTGTCATCATCGTTAAGCTCTGTCTGACAAACTTTTAAAAGCATCAAAAGCCCTGTGTCTTTTTAAATCATAGAAACTGCACATTTCTTCATACTTTTATTTTATTTGCGTATCTTTACATAAGGTATAAGAAATTGTTTTATAATGAGTATTCACTATTTTGCATATTGAATGAGAGCCCCGAAGATCGTAAGATTCTCTCATTTTAAATCTCTATATTACATGCATGTTATATCAATCAAAACCATTCGTTTGCACGTTACAGATGGAATTAACGTATGGATAAAATGATTTAAGAAAAGAGTAAAAATATCTCTTATAAATCATCTAAATACAAAGTTTGTCGCAACATTCTAGAGCTGGAAAAGTGTGGATGGTGAGCCGGCTTGTTACTTCATAAGCATAAAAATGGGTCACGTCCCTCATGTAAAACATCACGCCATTGGGGTGCATTATTTACAAATATTACTACTCTAGAGAGACATGATCATTCTATATCCTTAAATTGTGATGACATCACTCCCCTATTCCAATTTGAAAAAGAAATTTTAATGATTTTATGGCAACAATAAAAATTGTAAGGCAACAATAACACAAGGAGCATGTTAAAAGTCTTCACGCAACCATTGTTGACAGAAAGACAAACACCATCGTAAAACGCTGCACAAATATATTCTTGTATGGGAATACAGATCAGATTTTTATGATTTAAAACGGCTTATTTCTCTACTCACCGCTTTTCTTTTACCACGAACCTGATATATTTTTATGACATTGATTAAAAAAATTGCAACAGTTGCTTCCGGAACCCTTATGAGCCGTATTTTTGGCTTCATCCGTGAAATGCTTATGGCAGCAGCGCTAGGGACGGGTCCTGTTTCTGATGCCTTCAATGCTGCTTTTCGTTTTCCCAATACATTCCGCCGTTTTTTTGCTGAAGGCGCCTTCAGTGCCGCTTTCATTCCTCTTTTTGCCAAAAAAATCACTGAAGATGGTCAAGAATCTGCATGTAAATTTGCAGAAGAGGTCTTTGGCGTTCTCTTCACATTTCTATTACTATTAACCATTGCGATGGAACTGAGTATGCCTTTTTTGGTACGAACCATTATTGCTCCAGGCTTTAGCGAAGATGCAACAAAGTTTAACGCCACAATTCATTTTACGGCGATCATGTTTCCTTACTTAACCTGCATATCGCTCGCTGCGATGATGGGGGGCATGCTCAATGCTCTGCGGCGCTATTTTATTGCCGCCGTTGCCCCTCTCTTTTTAAATATTATTCTGATTGGTGTGCTCGCCTATGCTTGGTTTTATCAACTTGACGCTTGGCACATTGGCTTAAATCTCTCTTGGGGTGTGTTGGCGGCAGGCCTTCTTCAACTTTTCCTAATTGCGATTGCGTTACGTCAAAGTGGCATGAAAATTTTCTTTATTCCCCCCCGTGTAAGTCCCAATGTACGCAAGCTCTTAACCTTAGCATTCCCTGCAGCCATCACGGGTGGTATCACGCAAATTAATTTGCTCATCAATACCAACATTGCTTCTAGTCAATCAGGGGCTGTCTCTTCTTTGATGTATGCTGACCGGCTTTATCAATTGCCTCTAGGCGTGATTGCCATTGCCGTTGCAACCGTTCTTTTACCAGAATTAACCCGCGCGTTGCGGAGCAAAAATCAGGAAGAAACCCACCATTTGCAAAACCGCTCTATTGAATTTACGCTGTTGTTAACGCTTCCAGCATCTATTGCTTTTTTGCTGCTCTCCCACCCCATTGTTAGTTTACTCTTTGAACGTGGACAATTTACCGATCAATCAACACAGCATGTTGCACAGTTATTGGAACTTTATGGACTAGGACTTCCAGCTTTTGTACTCATCAAGGTCTTTATTCCTAATTTTTTTGCCCATGAAGATACCAAAACACCGATGATTTTTACGGGCATTTGTGTTTTCATCAATATCAGCATCGCTTTAACATTATTTCCTTCCTTTTCCGCACGCGGCATTGTTATTGCGGAAATTACTTCTGGATGGGTCAATACCCTATTGCTTTGGGGGGTTCTTATCAAACGGGGGTATTGGAAATACGACACCCAACTGATCAAGCGAATATTATGTCTCATGATTGCTTCCCTTTTGAGTGCATTCGTCCTCTATTACGGATTACATGTATGCGGATTTTTATCTTTTCCTTTATCCTCAAAAGCCTCCTTTTTCTTGCGTTTCAGCACCTTAGCAGGGCTCATGCTTGGCATATTCTTACTCTATTTTATTGCCTATTTTTTATCCAATCCCCGTTCCTTTTTTCACACGCTTAAAAATTTGAAAAAACGTCCATAATATTTATACTTTGTCAAAAACAACAAAATGAATAACCTCTAATTAAAGAAAGCGCACTCCTATGGATACCTTCACCCCCCTTGTGTTTTCCGGCGTACAACCGAGTGGTCACTTACATCTTGGCAATTATCTTGGAGCCCTTCAAAATTGGGTTGAACTACAAAATGCTTATCACTGTCTCTATTGTGTTGTGGATATGCATGCGCTCACCGTCAACCCAGATCCCCTTATTTTACGCGAATCCACCAGAACGGTGACAGCCGCCTTTCTCGCCGCCGGTATTGATCCCAAAAAACACATTATTTTCAACCAATCACGTGTTTTTCAACATGCTGAACTCGCCTGGATTTTAAATTGTGTTGCCCGTATTGGCTGGCTTCAACGCATGACACAATTTAAAGATAAAGCAGGAAAAGATCGCGAAAAAGCATCCCTTGGGCTTTTTGCCTATCCCACGTTGATGGCTGCTGATATTTTAGTCTATCGTGCAACGCATGTCCCGGTGGGTGAAGATCAAAAACAGCATGTTGAACTCACACGCGATATTGCCCAAAAATTTAATAATGATTATGCACACCGTATTGCTGACTTAAATTTTGGCATCTCTATGCCAACGGATGAAGAAAAAAGACCAAGCTTTTTCCCCCTCCCTGAAGCGCTAATTGGGACAACAGCCACACGCGTTATGTCCTTGCGTGATGGGACAAAAAAAATGTCAAAATCAGATCCTTCAGATTTCTCACGCATTAATTTGACTGATGATGCAGATCTTATCGCCCAAAAAATACGCAAAGCCAAAACAGATTCCGCACCTCTTCCAGATTCTCTTGAGGCTTTAAAAGAACGACCAGAAGTAGATAACCTTCTTGGTATTTATGCCGCCTTTGCCAAAGTGAGTAAAGAAAAGGCTCTTTTAGAATTTTCTGGTCATCAATTTTCACATTTTAAAACAGCGCTAGCCGACCTTGCTGTCCATAAGCTTGCCCCTATAACAAAAGAATTACGTCGCCTTCATCAAGAAAGCGGTTATATTGACTCTGTTTTGCATGATGGCGCAGAACGTGCTAGTATGCTCGCAGAAGAAAATATGAAAAAAATTCGTGAAATTGTTGGATTTTTGCACAATACATAAAAACAATAAGCTAAAAAAGATTGTAGAGCGCAAAAAAAATCGTTTGTACAAAATAGAGAAAGTGCATGATTTCTAAACCCCAAAATCCGAAAAAAGAGCCTAAGAAAAAGAACCTCGTCATCATCGATGAGACACCAGAGTGTCGGCGTGCCGTTGCGTTTGCCGCACAACATGCCCAAAACACCAAGAGAACTTTGGTCTTGCTTTGTGTTGTTGATAGTGCTGAATTTCAACATTTTCTGGGTGTAAACAACGTTATGCGCACAGAATCAACACAAAGTGCTCATAAAATATTAGGAGACATTGCCAGTGATGTCCGCACCTCTCATGCGCTTGAAACAGAAATAGTGGTGCGTGAAGGAAAAAAAATTGATGAAATTTCTAAACTGATCGACGAAGATAAAAGAATTGCACTGATTGTTTTAGCCGCCAGCGGACATGCAGAAGGACCAGGTCCTCTTATCCAATTAATCGGGAATAGAGGAACAGCTTTTTCAATCCCTGTCATTGTCATTCCTAGCAATCTTGCTGATGAAGATATTAAGTCTATTGCTTAAAAAATATAATATTTTAAAAGTGGTATGATCTTATCTAATTCTTCATGATAAAAGGAGAGTTTATGTTTATTCAAACTGAAACCACCCCAAATCCTGCAACGCTTAAATTTCTTCCAGGGCGGGTGGTCCTTTCTGAAGGGGTCTTAGAATTTCGTAACCGTGAAGAAGCGGCTAAAAATTCACCTTTGGCGGCTAAACTATTTAATATTCCCAATGTCAATGGTGTCTTTTTAGGGTATGATTTCATCACCATCAGTAAAAAAGAGGGGGAATGGCAACATCTCAAACCTGTCATTTTAGGCACAATTATGGAGCATTTTCTCTCCAATGAGCCTGTTATTACCACCAGCGCGACAACACAAGCAAAAGCCCATGCCCTTAATGAAGAATTTTACGACGAAAAAGACGCTGATATTGTTTTAACCATTAAAGAGCTGCTTGAAACGCGTATTCGTCCAGCTGTTGCCAATGACGGTGGAGACATTACTTTCCGCGGTTTTGAAAATGGGATTGTTTATCTCAATATGCGGGGTGCCTGCGCTGGATGCCCCTCTTCAACGGCAACACTCAAACATGGTATTGAAAATCTTTTACGCCATTTTATCCCTGAAGTTTTAGGCGTTGAAGCCATGCCACAATAAATATTAGCACCTCAATAGATACAACCACCACACAGATGATCTTTCTTTAACAACCCTTAAAACAACATGGGGTGTAAAAATCTCACATCATTTTATCCCTCATCATTTTAGAGCCAAGCCATGCTTCCCATAAAAAAACCTAGAAAATGATAAGGTTTCTCTTTCACTTAAACCCTATAGATCTTAAAATGTTTTTTCCCCTTTTAAAGGCGTCATTTTCACCAACCCATCCCATACATACAAGAATAACGCATCGGAAGGGGCGCACTTTAAATTTATTTTGCAAATTTCTTTTTTCTCATGACCTTGTCATGCTATTTTATCCCCCCAAAATAAACAATCCGTTACAGTAAAAAGAAAAGAATATAAGACAGAGCATACACTCGTTCCTTTGTGCCCATCATTTTGAGTATTTCCGACGATAAAATCCCACCAAATGCTTCTTATAGTAACCAAGCGACAAGAATCACACTTTTACACCTTTCATGGGCATCCATAATTTTTTTATTTTAATTGTCTTTATTGCATCAATCAAAATCATTCGCAAACACATCTCAAATTAGAAGATAACAAAAACAATTTTTAAAATACCTCTTATGAACATTTTCAACGATAAGAATACAATCATCGGGACAAATATAAAGGCTGTTGCAACATTAAAGACTGGAAAAGTATTTGATGGTATTGGCTTATCCTTTTATGAAACACAAAAACGATAGCGCTCAACAGCGTTTTCCCTATACCATTTTCTATAAGTCTCATTGTGAAAGAGGTTAAAACATCTTAAGAAAGACATTTTTTAAGAACATACTGACTTTTCTTCTTCTTGAAATCAAGAATTCCACTTCTATCCCCTTTACTCGTATCTCCATGACTTAAAGACACAAAAGCCATTAAGACCTTTAAAAAAATCAATCAAAGCCAAATCGTTGAGGGTTGGAAACAATCTGATAAAAGAGGGAAAAATTTCTTCAATTAAGCCGTCATCAATTTCTCATTTTACGGCATTATTCTGCTCATAAAGCGCATTCTTTTACTGTTTTCTTAAATCAACCAACATCCAGCTCCTATCACCAACCGACATATCTGAAAGGAAAAACAGCACTTTCTCTCACAAGACATGGCTTTTATATTTCGGGCAAAGCTATTGTATCTATCGAATGAGCATAATCTATAAAATAAGAAAAGAACCCTATTGAAACAAAATATGAAAATAGAAAAGCAACGAAAGTCAAAAACAATGGCGAGAGGATAAACGCCTAAACTTTTTTAACAAATTCTGACTTTAAACCCATCTGTCCAATTCCAGGGATTTTACAATCAATATTATGATCCCCATCCACCAAGCGAATATTCTTGACCTTCGTTCCACTTTTTAAAACAGAGGAAGCGCCTTTTACTTTCAGATCTTTTATCACCATAACGGTATCTCCGTTTGTCAAGATTTGACCATTGGCATCATAAACAATCTCAGAAAGAACAGTATCATCATCCTTTTGGGGCCATTCATGTGCGCATTCGGGACACACAAAATTTTCACCCTCTTCATAAGTATAAAGACAATCACAACGAGGACACTTGGGATATTGGGTCATAAATTCCCCTTTTTTTAAGAAAAACCATTCATGATGATGGGTCATAAAGCAAGAAAGGCTTATTGTCCATTATTTTAGAAAAACATGTTCTTTTATTTCCTCTTGATCTGCCACCTGTGTTCATAAATGCGATCATCCCCTACAATCGATGCGTTTATAACATTATACAATCCCCCCATAAACTATAAGATTCCTCTTCTATTGAATCAACCAGCGCCTTTCGTTTGCCTGTTATAAAAGGAAAAAGCCGTGTAAAATGATTAAGAAAAGACTTTAAAAAACATTCTCAAATGCAAGAGCCAACATTCTAAACGGATGATATGCTTTTCTCCTTCATAAAGGTAAAAATGATGCTACTCAATGTTATCCTCTTCATGAAGAGCATATATCAGATAGTTTCTTGTATCTTGAGAAAGACTCTCCTTAAAACAAACATATAAAAAATAAAACAACGATAATATTCTCTTTGAGGTAAAAAATATCCCCTCTATGACTCTTTTTAAAAAAATACCTTTATCAAAACATCCAGAAATCATTGGGCATAAAGGCTCCAATTATGCCAGATTATGATGACCTAGTGCCTCTATTTTTAAGAATCCAACAGTTTGAGGAAGCCCGCCATATGTAAACGTAGAAAAAATAAAACGAACCTAAAAATAGAAGAACTTCCTTATGATAAGTAAAATCATACCTCTAAAATTATAATGTAATCAATCATGATCGCTTTGCAAAAAATATTCCCATGATCTCATGTAATAATATCAGGGCGGTCTCGCCCTAATTCTTGTTGTATGTTTAACAGTTTTAAAGCTACCTGTTGCAAAGGTTGAAGAACGTCTTGCGGATTTAAATTGTGTCTGCGCTGATCCCCTTCATATTGTTCAAAATAAAGCCGTAAGGTCGCACCATACGTCCCTGTTCCCGATAAACGAACCACCAATCGTGCGCCATTTTCGAAAAAAATACGGATCCCTTGCCGTGTGCTAACACTCTGATCAACAGGATCATGATAGGTAAAATCGTCTGCTTTTTTGACCAAAAATCCCAAAATTTCTGTTCCAGCTTGTGGTAAATGCGCCCGCAAATGTTCTAGTAATGCTAAAGCTTTGTCTTCTTCAACTTCTTCATAATCATAACGCAATGCATAAAAGCGCCCATAGCTCTGCCAATGCTGCTGAACAATTTGTGCAACCGTTTTTCCTGTTACAGCTAAAAGATTTAACCAAAATAAAACAGCCCATAAACCATCCTTTTCGCGAATATGATGAGAGCCGGTTCCAAAGCTTTCTTCACCACAAAAGGTTACTTTTCCAGCATCCAAAAGCGTTCCAAAAAATTTCCATCCCGTTGGCGTTTCAAAAGAATTTAATCCACGTTTTTCAGCAACCAAATCTGCCGCAGGTGTTGTTGGCATAGAGCGCGCAACCCCCACAATCCCTTGGCGATACCCTTTAATAAGATTGGCATGTTCTAGCATAATTGCCAAGGAATCAGAAGGTGAGACATATTGCTGACGTCCAATAATAAGATTACGATCACCATCGCCATCAGACGCGGCGCCAAGATCTGGTCCTTGCTCTGACATCAATAAATCATAAAGAGGCTTAGCATAAACCAAATTGGGATCAGGATGACCCCCTCCAAAATCTGGCAAAGGAAGACCATTGACCACCGTCCCTTTAGAAAATCCTAAGCATTTTTCAAAAATTTCATAGGCATAAGGTCCAGTTACCGCATGCATAGCATCAAAGCGTAAAGTCAAACCTCGTGTCACAGCTTTGGCAATACAATCAAAATCAAAAATTTCCTGCATCAAAGCAACATAATCAGCGACAGGATCAATAATCTCTATCTGCATATCACCTATAAAAGTCATCCCTTGCCGCTCTAAATCAACATCTGGCGCTTCAAAAATTTTATAAAAGGAAAGACGTTGCGATGTTGCAAAAATAGCCTCACATAGCGAATTAGGTGCCGGTCCACCATTGGAAATATTGTATTTTATCCCACAATCTCCATCTAAACCACCAGGATTATGGCTTGCAGAAAGAATAATTCCACCATGCGCATGATATTTACGAATAAGATGCGAAACAGCCGGTGTGGAAAGGATACCGCCTCTCCCCATTTTAACACGAGAAACACCATGCGCTGCTGCCATCTTCAATACAATCTGAAGGAGTGTCCGGTTAAAGGTGCGTCCATCTCCCCCAAGAATCAACAGCTTTCCTTCAAGAGATCCAATGTTATCAAAAAGAGACTGTATAAAATTTTCCACATAATGGGGTTGTTGAAAAACAGACACTTTTTTACGCAAACCAGACGTTCCCGGTTTTTGTCCCTCAAAAGCCGTGGTCAAAACTGTCTTTATGGTCATTGGTCATACCTTCATACTCTTTCCTTTAATTTTAAGATGAAGACTATTCAAAGTCGACCATTAATTCCACTTGACGGAACAATGAAATATTTGCACACTTGTTAGAGATCAAAATTTTTTAAGAAGCCCTTTTATTTAAAACGCTCTTTCCATATGGTTTTAGATACGAGGGGTGTTTTAAAATACAATTTTCATAAAAAATACAGGAGCATCCTTATGATAAAAAAAACTGTTCCCAATGTTACATTTCATACACGTGTCCGCGATGAATCAGTAAGTGGAGATAATCCTTATCGGTGGCAAGAAGTTACAAGCGATGCTTACTTTAAAGGAAAGCGCGTTATTCTTTTTTCTCTTCCTGGCGCTTTTACCCCCACCTGCTCAACCTTTCAGCTGCCTGATTTTGAAAAACTCTATGATGAATTTAAACAAGCTGGTATTGATGAAATTTATTGTCTTTCTGTCAATGATGCTTTTGTCATGAATGCTTGGGGAAAAACACAAAATATCAAAAATGTGAAATTAATTCCCGATGGTTCTGGTGAATTCACACGCAAAATAGGTATGCTGGTTGCAAAAGACAATGTTGGTTTTGGTATGCGATCATGGCGCTATGCTGCTGTGATTAATGATGGTGTGATTGAACACTGGTTTGAAGAAGAAGGTTTTTCAGACAATTGTGCAACCGATCCTTATGAAGTTTCTTCACCACAAAATGTTTTAAAAGCTTTAAAAAGCTAACTTCAAACCAAAATCGTCTATTTAAATTTTACGACACAAATTTTTCTCGAAAAGGAATTTGTGTCGTTTTTATTTTTTAAAAACATTTCTTCGCTACAATATTTTGATTGATAATGATCATTTAAGCGTTATTCAACTTGGGTTAAATCCTGAAATATCACTCATATTCTTCCATTTTAAATCTGTTTATCTCAGAATCAATCAAAATCACTGAGCTGCACATCATAAGCAAATAATGCGATGAATCATAAATGAGGACAACACACTTGAAAAACGAGAGATGCCTCTCATAGATGCTCTTAAATTCCAAAAGAATTGATCATCCAAGGTTTTACAAAAACATCAAGAAGAAAAATACAGATCAATGATTTGTTTGAAGAAACGCACGCGTCAAATTGATCTGATGATCAAGAAAATAACAGAGGGCATAAAAACAACCCTGCCTCCATAAGCCCCCATAACTGTTGGTAAAGAGGATAAATCAAAACACATTCCCATTCACACAACCACCAACGTTACTATTTTCATAGCTATTTATTCTAAGCTTTTATTTTTCTCTGAGAGAGAAAGGGTTAAAGCAGGCGTTTATTGGGATATTCTACCGCAAAGTGTGCTTTCATTTCTTCTTCCTCTTCATCGAGCTCTAAATCTTCATCACATTCAGGCAGACCAAAAATATCGGGATTAATGAAATAACAGTCTTCCTTTGTCCCCTTCGCGACAATCTTATTCTCTTCTAATTCCTTAAGCCCCTCTTTAAAACTTTTAAAATTAAGATATTCTGGCTCTTGAATTGAAAAATCACAAGCCAAAAACTCCTCCAGACTATCATGATCCAACATTATCTGATCAAACCATAAATCCACATCATCCCCCTCATCGAGCATTTTTCCTACTTGCCACAACATCATAAAAAAAGCTTTCATTCCATTAAATGACAATCCAAAAATCATACGCCGACACGACGAAGCACCTGAAAAGGCAATTTGTGGAAGATTTTCAAATACAAAACCTGAAGGAGGAAGTTTAAATGATTTTCCAATATCTTCTGGTTTTTTCAAAATAAAAGGATTTCTTTCATATAACACAGTAAAATCATATCGGGCCATTTTGATTTCTCCATTAAAAAATTCTTTATGAAAAATAAATTATTTCAATGATTTATCACTGTAACATCTTACAATGAACCCTCATATTCTCCCTTTAAAAATTGTCTGATTTAAGTTATCCGTTGTTTTTGGAAGGAAAAAATCTTCTAAAATAAAACGCTTAAAGATCTCTTTTATCTCTTAGGGATGTGAAATTTTAGACTGTGATGAAGAAAACGATGGAAAATAGGGCACTAACCCATGAAAATTCAAAAATGAAACCCTATACAAGTGGTCTATAATTCTAAAAACGATTGGATTTTGCATGATAAATCATCGATTTTTCTAAAGAGGGTCGAGGTAAAAATCTCAAACGCTTCAGTCACCCCCTATTTTACCTCATGAAGATGTTCTCACCACACCTTAAAAAGATCTCTTTTTTCACCCTTCAAAACATTCATTTTATCATGAATACAAAAGCACTTTTTAAAAAGATCTTCTTTTTATGCCGCACGACCTTTAAAAAATAAGACATTAATTTATAATGATAAATAACTTTTTTGCATATTGAATACAAGGAACCGAAGATGGTAAGATTTTCTTATTTCAAACCTGTTTATCTTGCCTCAATTAAAACCATCGGCTTGCACGTCACAAACGGAACTGATGTATGAGTAAAAATTGTACAAGAAAAATGCCTTTTCATGAATCATCGAGAAATACCAAGGAATAGTCCGCAACATTCCAGAGCTGGCAAAGTGTGAGATGGTGCCGGTTTACTCCTTCACAAGCATAAAGATGGGAAGCTCAATAGATTTTATATGATTTGGACTTTATCGTTATAGTATTGATAGACGCCACCGTGAAATTGAGGAAAAAATGTTCAAGCTTTCCGCAGCAATTTCTTTTACAAAAAACCATTAGCGTTTTTGGGCTTCTAAAATATCTTGTACTGTTTGCACCAATTGCTCTTCATCCACCATCACTTGTGCAGGACGGCTTTCACGCCATGTTTGATTATCCTTAATTTCATGAGACAAACGCGCCCCTTCAATGAGGTCTTTAATCTGTATTTTTCCACTCTCACGTTCTTGTGTCCCTTGGATGACCACACAAGGCGCTTTTCGCCGATCAGCATATTTCATCTGCGCTTTAATTCCCGATGCTCCTAAATAAAGTTCCGCACAGATTCCCGCATTTCGCAATTGCATGACCATTTTTTGATAGCGTGCAACAGCTTCTGGCTCTTTATCCATCATCAGCACCACAACGGGTCCACGTGTATTTTTCACGGGCAATTTTTCAAGATTTTGCAAAGCAGCAATCAAACGTGAAATGCCTATTGAAAAACCTGTTGCCGGAATATTTTCCCCGCGAAAACGCGCAACCAACCCATCATAACGCCCCCCCCCCCCAACCAACCCAAAGACAACTATCTGCCCACCACCCTTCAGAACATCAAAAACCACACCTCCCTCCAAACACCGCCCCCAATAATCTTCAAACTCACACCCCACACACACA
>NZ_LR607224.1:0-18673 GCF_902162175.1 Bartonella saheliensis | reverse complement strand
GAAGTATTAGCTCTTATAAAGAATAAATAAATTAAAGTATATTTTTGAACACAATTTTTGTTTTTTGATCTATAAAAATGTAGCTTTTATAGGTGGGTAATTATGTCTCGCTTACCTTTCTTCAAGGGATACTTAAAAAATTTTTTTTGAGATATGTTAAGAATATTAACTAAGCAATTTTAATAAGTTAGCTAATAATATGATAATCGTTTCAGAAAAAAACAAAGCATATAATTTGTTGATGTTTTAATGTTCTGTTCATAAAAAAACAACAATAGCTTTCTATTCATTGTCAAACTTATAAGAGAAGAAACTACTATGATTGATATAAATTTCCCATAAAATACAGCATATACCAACCCCCACTCCCATTCCGAATCCTATCAGTGTTCCTATTACCGTTCCGGCAGAAAGTGCTACTCCTATACCCATTGCAATGAGTGGACCAAATCCTGGAAGAGCAATATAACCATAAGCAGCAAGAGTTGCTGCGATTGCTCCTGATATGCTACCATTTAAACCGCCAATGAAAGCAAATTCTTTAATAGAATGATAGCACTTTTTGAAAAAAAGTTTTTTACAAGGATGAATAAAAACGTTACTGTAAGTTTTAAACTTAATCATATTTTTTTCTTTCATTTTGTATGCTAACTGTTCCTGAATAGTCAACGGACACGAAAAAATGGGACTTTTTAAATTTTACTAAAGCACGCCAGATACCTTTGTCATCTAGACGCAATCGTTTAATGTTTTCAAAACCATTTTGCATAAGACAATTTTTAATTTGTGAGGCAGTAAATGAATTTTGACCTATTTTAGTGACATTTTGACTAGAGCTATAGGTAAAATTTTGACAATAAGGAAGATGAAAAACTTCACTGATTGAAGTAGTGACGATCAATAAAACATATACAATCATCATAAAAAAAATACTTAATTTCAAAATGTTAGGTAGTTTCATCTTGTCACTCTCTGTTGAAACAATACTTCATTAACCGTTGTATTGCTAACTGGTTCCCAAGATAATTTTATTTTTAATATTATACTTAATAAAAAAATTGAAAATTTATTGATTAAATAAATTTTTTTATTATTTTTTAGCTATAAATCTTATATTTAATAAATATATAGTAATTTATTAGATAATGTGAGATGTATAAATATTAATTATACATATATTATTATAAATAACTTAGAAAATCTGGCGTATAAGTAAAGGAGGAATAAAATGTTACTTAAAAACGGTCTTAAATATAAAGGGGCTCTAAAACGTTAAAGGATGACAAACAGTCCTGAAATATACATTCAGATTTACCACCTTTATAAACGTAAAAATAATAGAGTTTATCGTTTTCTATTTATATTATTAATACAGATACCACTGCGAAAAATGAGTTTAAATGCAGGAGGTTGTTTTAAAACAAGAACGTAAATTGATAGAATAAACACTCTAGTATGAATTTTATAAAACTGTTAAAGAGGCTTTGAATTATGTTTATTTATTAAAGAATTAATTAAATTTTATTCTATACTATGATATTATGTTATTCACTAATAAATTTACTTACAAAGTTCATTATCATAAATAACTATTTGTTTGGTTATTTATAGGTTATATAGTTATTATTATTTTTTATTCTACATGAGTATGTAAGATACAAAATTAGCATTTATTTTTAGCTATTATCTCTTATTTCTCAATAGAGTTATTTAGGTGATTTTGTCAGGAAATATTGACATCATTTTCTTGAAGCCGTAACCGGGATACATACCTTCGCGCATAAATAAATTACGTAATGGTGAGCAATGATGTAATAGACCAAGGCCAATACTGCGCATGATATGAACAGGCAACATATGAGAAAGTAAAGCAGAGTTGAGGGTATGAACAGCTCCACTACGGATTAATATATCTGGTTTGCGATATTGGTTATATTGTGTAACAATCATTTCAGAGTTAGAATCGGATATTTGATTGGGCAAAATATCAATCAAAGTTTGAACATCACGGAATCCTAAATTTAGTCCCTGGGCTCCAATAGGGGGAAAAACATGAGCAGATTCGCCCACTAAAATCGTTCGATTTGCAGCAAAATGATGAGCGAGAAGCCCTGAAAGCGGCCATGCTTGAATTGATGTTTCTAAGGTTAGTGTTCCAAGCATTGATTGCATTTGATTTTCGATTATTTTTGTAATTTCTTTTGATTCTATATTCAATAATTCTTCAGCACGAGAAGGGTGAACAACCCATACAAGACTGGATCTTTGTCCAGGGAGTGGAACCTGTGTAAATGGACCATGTTCTGTATGAAATTCAGTTGATGTATTTTGATGAGAAAATTCATGAGAAAAATTGAGAACAAGAGCTTTTTGTGGATAGTTCCACTGTTTGACAGTTATTCCTGCTGCAGCACGGGCAAGAGAGTGGCGCCCATCAGCAGCAATAACAAGGGGTGCTTGAATAACTCTATCATCAGCAAGAGTAATAGATACATGGTTTTTCGTGTGATGAAAAGATTTAGCTTCAGAAACAAATCTTTTAATATTAGGCATCTGTGCAACAGCATCAACTAAAGCAGAGTTCAATTCTACATTGGGTATATTATATCCAAAAGCTTTTTCACCAATTTCAGCAGAAGAAAAATGTACTGTAGGCGCACGCACAATCCTAGAAGTTATATCGATAATTCTCATGTACGATAAAGCTGCAGCTTGTTTTTGAAGACTATTCCAAATATTAAGTTTTTGGAGCGTACGTATTGCAGGCATCATAAGAGCTGTTGTCCGTAACTCATCTGTATGAGCAGGGGGGCCAACAAGGAAAACAAAAAAACCCTTATGCGCAAGTCTTAATGCGGCTAACATCCCGACAGGGCCTGCACCAATAACAGTAATAGCTTTATATTCTTTTTTTTCAAGTATCACAATAAGTTGAGCCTTTCCTCAATAGAGCAAATATTTTAACATTTCTAAATGATTGCTCTCTTTTTATTGTATGAAGCTCTTCTATTATATTATGTAATAAATAATGCGATATAAAAAAGTAACCTTTTTATGATTTTTTTATGCTGATTCATATCACGGATAAAAATGGCGTATTGGTAGATCGATGAAGACTGTAAAAACGAGGATGAGAAAACCTTGAAACGTAAACTAACAAAAAAAATCAAAACAAATGCTAAATTATTACGCCATAAAAAAGTAACAATGCCACAAGCAAAGGCTTTTTCTGTTCACTTACTAACAGCTTCGGGATCATTTTTAGCATTTCTTTCTCTTATATCCGCTTCTCAAAAAGAATGGACAGCTATGTTCTGTTGGCTTGGGCTTGCACTTCTTGTTGATGGTATAGATGGACCCATTGCACGCAAACTTGATGTTAAATATGTACTTCCAACATGGTCTGGAGAGTTGTTAGATAATATCATTGATTACGTAACTTATGTTTTAATTCCTGCTTTTGCCCTCTATCAAAGTGGTTTTATGGGGGTAGGATTATCGTTTTCATTGAGTGCAATCATTGTTATTTCATCAGCTATTTATTATGCTGATACGGGTATGAAAACCAAAGAAAACTTTTTTAAAGGATTTCCTGTTGTTTGGAATATGATGGTTTTTACACTTTTTGTCGTGAGGCCAGAGGAGTGGATAACCTTTATTATTATTGTTTTATCGGCCATTATATCTTTCTTACCAATTTATTTTATCCATCCTGTAAGAGTTTGTCGTTTACGAAAAATTAATTTTCCAATTTTTCTCTTATGGTGTTTCTTTGGTGTTGTGGCTTTCTTTTATCAATTAGAGGCTCCATATTGGGTTAAAATAGGAATTTCAATAACAGGGATTTATATATATTGTATTGGCGCGATCATGCAAATATTCCCCCAACTTGGGATAAAAAATATAAAAAAACAATAGATTAATTGTTTTAAAATAAGGTGTGAAATGAGAATTGATTTTGGAGCAGATAATGATATCTCTTTTACGAAAGAAGGGTATGCTGGTATTATAAAGCTCACACGCCCTTTAGCATTAAACGCTCTTAATGGGCGAATGGTTTCCGCTTTAAAAAAAGCTCTCAAGACGTGGGAAACGGATAGTGATGTTTTATGTGTCTTAATTGAAGGAGAGGGACGTGCTTTTTGTGCTGGTGGAGATGTTGTAGAAATCTATCATATGGGGAAAAGTGTCTCTGCTTATCAATATTTTAGAGAGGAATATAGCTTAAATGCTTATATTAAACGTTTTCCAAAGCCTTATATTTCTTTTTTAAATGGTATTTGGATGGGAGGAGGGGTGGGTATTTCTCTGTATGGTTCCCATCGAATTGTTACAGAAAATACAGTTTTTGCTATGCCAGAAGCTGCGATTGGATTTTTTCCAGATGTTGGTGCAGGTTTTTTCTTACCATCTCTTCCCAATTATTTTGGTATTTATCTTGCATTGACCGGTGCAAGTATAAAATGGGGAGATTGTTTAAATTTAGGATTAGCAACACATGCTGTTCCTGAAGTTAAGTTCGATATGATTAGGAAAGCAGTTATTGAGCAAGGAGATCCTGCTTTAGCTTTAAATGAACACGCAATTACAAAGGACTATGAAACGAGTCATGAAATACGCTGTATTGTTAACACTTGTTTTAGTGCTCAGACATTAGAAGAATGCCTTGAATTGCTTCATAAAAAAAGTAATGAAGGTATTTTATTTGCTAAAGAATGTTATGATATTTTGCAGTCACGTTCTCCGATAAGTTTAAAAGTCATCTGGAAACAAATGAAACAAAATACACCTCGAACTTTGGAAGATTGTATGAAAATTGAAAACCGTATTGCACATCATATGATTAATGCACATGATTTTCATGAAGGGATACGTGCTATGTTAATCGATAAGGACAAAACACCCAAATGGCAGCCAGATAAACTTTTAAATGTAACAGATGAAATGGTCGAGGCTTATTTCCAACCTATTGAACAAGAGTTATTATTGTGAAAAATAATTCACACAAACGGATTTCAAAAATCAACCTAATTTATAACTGTTATTTACGATTTTTGGCATTTATTTGCTTGAGCTTGAGTATTTTTTATTGGATACGCCTAGTTGGTGTCTTTCCAGGCATTTTATGGCGTTTTGATCTTATGCCTTGGCAGTGGCAACTTGCATCAGCAATATTGGCTATTCTCTATCCTATTGCCTTGATTGGACTTTGGATGTATTCATTATGGGGCATTATTTTATGGTGTAGTGCAGTATTGATTGAAATAATAACAATCTATTATTCCAATTTTATTTATCAACCATTTCTACCATTATTTCATGGGATATTATTTTTAGTCTTTGTGATCCTACGAATTATGATGATTTTTTTTGAAAGAATAAAAAATAAGAAACGATTATGATTGAAACTTTCGAGCCAGAATAAAACAGCATCGTTTTTCAATCTAACTAAAATTATAAAAGATACGCGCTAAAAATGGTTATTCATTCTGAATTATAAGACGTACTCACAAAAAGTTCCATAATATATATTATGCGATAATTTAGTGAAAAAAATAAAGACTTCAATGAAAACACCATAAACTCTACTTTAAAACATACATCCTCGCCCTAAAAATCATGGAAGATTTGGAGAAAACACGCCTCTTATTGGTCTTTAAGGCATATACCTTAAAGACCAATATAATTATACGTATTATAAATCAGAAAAATTATTGCGCTATTTTACAACGTTTTATACGTGCAAGATCACTCAAAACAGCATTACGATTATTTAAAGCTGCAATTTCATTACTTTCATTTGATTTTGCATCTATAAAAAACAAAGCAGGTAAAAATATAACACCTGTTGCTGCTAGAGCTACATTTTTACCTCTTGCTTTAGAACGCTCTATAATAGTGTCATTAATCTGACGTTTATTTGCATAAAATTCTCGTTGAATATCAGCGCAACTCATTGCTCCATCGTGTATTGTTGTAACTGAAATATTTTTTTCTAAACGCCCCCCACATGCTGTCAAGGAAACCGCTAAAGCCACAAGACATATTCCCCGCTTAAAACTCTTATGCATAAAAAACCTCACTTTTGACATAAAAAAGCACCAATTACGACAAAAATAAAACAAAATAAAGGATAATTTTTAAAATGTAGAGTATGGCGTTAAATAAGCTTATGCTTCTGTTTCAAAAGTAAGACCTTGATGTGCTGGTTTTACATAAGGTGGGACGTAATTAACAACATCATTATAATCTAGCGATCTGTCCATATGTGTAAGTATGGCTTGTTTTGGTTTTAAATATTCTATCCACTGTAATGCTTGGTCAACAGAAAAATGACTCGGATGAGGTTTAAATTGAAGAGCTTCAATAATAAGAACATCCAAATCCATTAATTTGGATACTGTTTTTTCAGGAAATTCACTAACATCTGTACAATAGGCAACATTTCCAATACGAAAACCTAAGGAATGAATATTTCCGTGGTATTGTAAATGCGTATTGACGCTTATTGCCCCCCCCTTCCCCTGAATAATAAATTGGCTATCTTCATCGATAAGATGCTCTTTTAAGATAGGTGAATAAGAGGAATCTTTTGGTGTTTGAAAACAATATCCGAAAGCATTTTTGAGATGCTTTAGTGTAAAACTGTCTGCATAGATATCGATTAAACATTTTTGTGCAAGGGCATAGCTGCGTAAATCATCAATACCGTGGATATGATCTGCATGAGAATGCGTATAAAGAGCAGCATCAAGATGACTTACACGCGCATCGATCATTTGTGATCTAAAATCTGGACCAGTATCAACAACGATCGTTGTTTTCTCTCCTGATGGTTTAATGCGTTCAATTAATAAAGAACTTCTGTAGCGTTTATTTTTAGGGTTATTCGGATCACATGTTCCCCAATCACCATTAGGGCGTGGAACCCCTGGAGAAGGACCACAACCTAATATCGTAAATCGGTACTGATCGCACATAGCTTTTGCCTTATTTCATTTTTCTAAATAAACGAAAAGCATTCCGGGTTGTTATTTGAGCTGTTTCTTCAATGCTTAAACCAATTGTTTCAGCTAAAATAGCTGCTGTATAACATACAAAAGATGGTTCATTGGTTTTTCCCCGGTGAGGAGTGGGGGCTAAAAATGGTGCATCTGTTTCCACCAGCAACCGCTCATGGGGCACAATTTTTGCTATTTCACGGATTTCAAAAGCATTTTTAAAAGTAAGAATACCTGAAAAAGAAATATAACCCCCAAGTTCAATGCCAGTACGAGCAAGCTGCATTCCAGACGAATAACAATGAAGAATAAAGGGGAAAGCCCCTTGCTTCATCTGTTCGCGTAAAATTTTTTCCATATCGATATCCGCATTGCGCGAATGTATAACAAGAGGAATCTGTGTTTCTCGAGAAGCAATGATATGTTCTTGGAATACTTTCTTTTGCTCTTCTGGTGTAGAATAATCATAATGGTAATCAAGCCCCCCTTCCCCAAATGCAACAACTTTAGGATGTCTTGAGAGTTGTATAAGCTCTTTGGCTGTAATATCTTGTTCTTCATGTGCATGATTAGGATGGGTTCCAACGGAACAAAAGACTTGCTCATAGCTTTGCGCAATAGATAACAGTTTATCTAACTTACGAACATGAGTTGAAATTGTGATCATACGTCTAACGTCAGAATCAAAAGCCCGTTGGATAACATTATCCAAATCCTGTGAAAAATCTTCAAAATCAAGATGACAATGTGTATCAATGAGCATGATGAGAATCTTCTTTCTTCAAGACATAACGAGGGAAAATCGGTTCTGGTGGTGGAAGATCAAGCCCTTCTTGAATGTTTGTATGACTTATATGATACAACAACCGATCATCTTCAGCAACCGCAAGACTATCAAGAAGTTTTGTTGCTGATTGGGGAATGAAAGGCAAAAGCATAATTCCTATTCGTCGCAAAATTTCGATCGTTATATAAAGAACTGTAGAAAACCGCTCTTGATCATTCTTTCGTAAATTCCAAGGCTGTTCGTTGGCAAAATAGCGATTAGCATCTGCTACAAGTGAAAAAATAGCTGAAAGGGCTAAATGCATACTATGAGAAGACATTGCTTGATGTACAGTTTCAAGCACTTGAAGAGATTGTTCTAAAAGCTGTTTATCTTGAACTAAAAATGCAGCGGGTTTAGGAACCTTTGCATCACAGTTTTTGGCAATCATAGATAAGGAACGCTGTGCTAAATTACCAAGATCATTAGCAAGATCGGCATTAATACGGCTCACAAGGCTTTCATGGTTATAACTACCATCATGCCCAAAAGGCACTTCACGAAGCAGAAAATAACGAACCTGATCAAGACCATAATGATCAACCATTTCAAAAGGATCAACGACATTTCCAACAGATTTTGACATTTTTGCACCACGATTAAGTAAAAAACCATGTGCAAAAATATTTTTAGGTAATTCAACTCCAGCAGACATTAAAAATGCTGGCCAATAGACCGCATGGAAACGAATAATATCCTTACCAATAATATGCGTATTTGCAGGCCAAAAATCACGTTTTTTTGAATCTTTATTAAAAAAATCAATTGCTGATAGATAATTTGTAAGCGCATCAACCCAAACATACATCACGTGTTTGGGATTATCAGGAACAGCAACTCCCCAATTAAAATTTGCCCGTGAAATAGAAATATCTTTTAAACCCGATTTGATAAAACTTATAATTTCATTACGTCGCTCGAAGGGAGCAATAAAATCAGGATGCTTTTCATAATATTCAAGAAGCGCCTTTTCATAACGAGAAAGTTTAAAAAAATAACTTTCTTCTTCATTCCATTCAACAGGAGAGCCTAATTCTTTCTCGCGACGAATATTATCGGGTCCAATTTCCGTGTCTTTCTCTTCATAATAGGCCTCTTGGCGAACCGAATACCACCCCTTATAACGGCCAAGATAAATATCGCCATTCTCTTCCATCTTTTTCCAAATTTCTTGACACGTTTGAGAATGGCGCTCTTCTGTCGTGCGGATGAAATCATCGTTAGAACAATTTAATACCGCAAGCATTTTTTGAAACACAGCACTATTACGATCTGCAAGCTGCTGCGGTGTCATGCCTAATGTTGCTGCGGTTTGTTGCATCTTTAAACCATGCTCATCTGTACCAGAAAGAAAAAATACATTTTTTCCGTTTAATCGTTGAAAGCGGGCTAAGACATCACTTGCAATGGCACTATAGGCATGCCCAATATGCGGATTACCATTGGGATAAAAAATAGGAGTTGTTATGTAATATGTGTCACGCATGTCATACTCGTTGTAAAACGCTATAAATAAAAGATATAATGACATAACGCCTGTTTATCACATTGTCACGGAAAAACTAAACCTCATGAATGATATTATGAACTCTAAAAAGTAAGTTAATAACAAATTGCTTTTTATCGAGATTAAACAATTGTATTTCCTCTATTTCTTGATGAATCTCTTGCCATTTTTGCGCATATTTTTTTGAGAGAAATAAATTTCCTTTTTCAACGAGCGTGATAGCTTTTTGTTGAATTTTATCAAGAATTTCATCACAAAATTGTTGAAATTGGAATGGAGAAGAAACAGATGAAAATGTTTGAGCAAGCGTGTGTATAATCGTTGCGTTACAAACAGGCTGTTCTAGGAGAGCATCAATTGTTTTAATAATTTCAAGACCACCGTGGCAAATAAGTAAAGCCGCTTTTCGAGGACTTCCTTTGGATTTTTTAATAATCATTTCAATCGTTTTTTCATCAGGTAAATCCTGATTACTGAAAATATGTGTAATGGCTTTTTTCATTTCATCATGATTGAGTGGGCGAAAAGAAATTTTTTGACACCGTGAATGAATGGTTGGAAGCAATTTTCCTAAAGAATGCGCAATAATAATAAAGAGAGTTTTTGCAGGAGGTTCTTCAAGTATTTTAAGAATTGCATTGGCTGCATTTCTATTCATATCGTCTGCAGAATCAATAATAACAATACGCCATCCATTATCTTGCGATGTTCTGCTTAAAAAATGCATAACATCACGGATATCATCAATGAGTATTCCTGTTTTAAACTTTTGTGTTTTTACATCAAATCGACGTGAAATATACAACAGACCAGGATGACTCCCCTGTGTAATTTGGCGCCATGAAATAGAATGAAGATCGGGGTTTAGAAAATTTTCCTTTTGAGAACTTAAAATATTCCAAGCAAGATGAAACGCTAATGTCGCTTTTCCAATTCCATATTCTCCTTCAAATAATAACGCATGATGTAAACGCCCTTCTTTAAGCATTTGTGTCAAAAAGTGACGAACATCCTCATGACCAAAAATAACATTATTCTGGGACGGAGATAAAATTGTATCAATATCATCATATTGACGTAAGATATTTATGACATCATTCATGAAAATTGATCCAACAATATCTGATGACAAAAATTTTTTATTTGATTCGCAACAACTGCTACTGAGCCAGTCGCATCAATAACGCGAAATCTCAGTGGCTCTTGCTTGGCCAATTGAAGAAAAGCTTGACGCCTTTGTTCTTGAATTTCCAACTGATCTTTTTCAAAATAATCGATTACTTCTGTTTTGTTTCTTCGCAAATTTGCACGCTTTATAGCACATGCTGCTGGCATATCTAATAAAAATGTTAAATGAGGCATGATATCATTGAGTGCAACACACTCTAAAACAGAAAGAAGAGAAGAATTGACAGTTTCATTAAGTCCTTGATAAACGCGTGTAGAATCAATAAAGCGATCACATAAAACGATTTTACCTTTTTGCAAAGAAGGGGCAATAATCTCGGTCACATGATCGGCGCGTGCTGCTGTAAACAAAACAGCTTCAATCAACGGTCCATATTGTTGTGCCTGCCCTGATAATAAAATGTGCCGGATTGCTTCTGCTCCTGGTGTGCCTCCTGGTTCTCGTGTTGTAACAACATCATAACCTTGGCGAGAGAGATATTCAGCAAGTAAAGAAATCTGCACTGTTTTTCCTACCCCGTCCCCTCCTTCGAATGTGATAAAATAACCTGACACGTATAAACCTTAATCTTATTAGTGCGTAACTATAAATATTTCCGTAACCATCCAATTGTTATTTCATAGAATGCATCTTTTACTTTTGTAAAGAAACTTCCTTCCTGAACATTTTCACCAGCAAAAACTGGTTTTTCCAAAAGAACCTTTTTATCTTCTAAAATTTGAATAACTCCAACTAATTGGCCTGAAACGATGGGCGCTTTTAATGGACCATGATATTTAACTTTTGCTTTAACATTGACTTCTTTTTCATTGGAAAGCATAAAGTTTATCGGCTTTTTAACAATAAGTGGAACAAAATTTTCTTTCCCGCCATAAACAGAAGCACGACCAACCGTTTTTTCCTTTGTAAAAATCGTTTTGAGATCAAAAGCTGTCATTCCCCATTGAAGAATACGTTCTATTTCCTTTGTATGTTTTTTACCATCTTGCAAACCATTGATTGCTAAAAAAAGACGCCGATGATTTTTATAAATGGTGGCAACCATTGAAAATCCTTCTTTTTCACTATAGCCAAAACCAAATCCTTCTACACCTATTTCCTTAGAAATAAGAGGGTTTTTATTTCGTTGAAAAATATTATTCCACGTAAAATGAGGCTCACGATAAAGTGTATAATAATCTGGATATTCCTGAGCAATATAACGCGCTAATGTAATCATATCGCGCACTGTTACAAATTGTCCCTCTTCGGGAAACCCTGTTGCATTAACAAAATGGCTTTCAGATAATCCAATTATTTTAGCGCGCTGATTCATCAGTTTTGCAAAATGAGACTCATCTCCAGATATTCCTTCAGCAAGGATAATAGCAGCATCATTTCCATTCATAATAATTAAACCACGTAAAAGATCAGAAACACTGATTTCTGTCTTTATTTTTGCAAACATAGTGGTTGTACCGGAAGGTGCCCCACCCTTGCGCCAAGCATTTTCACTAACCTTGAATTTTTGGGTATTTTTTAACAATCCCTCCTTTAATTGATGAAAGACGACTTCCGCTGTCATTAATTTTGCTAATGAAGCAGGAAAAAAAGGAATATCACTTTGTTTTTCATAAAGTATTGTTTCTGTATCATCATCAAGTAACAAAACTTGTGAGGCAGAAGTTTGAAAATCCTGTGTTCTCCCCCACGAGCTAAATGCTAATATTCCCCATAAGATCAATAAGATCCTTAATGTTATACACATAGCCGCTCCTCCCATCCCAAAATCAATATAATGAATTGTTATATAGGAAAAAACTCTTTTATTTCTGTAAATTGAGAGATTATTGGCAACTCAAGAAAAGATTTTATCTTTTTCATTGGTAGGATATTAATTTATTTATGACAAATAATCACTTTTTAAGCTTAAAGCTGAGCAAAATATTGTAAAATTCTCTCTTGAGCTTTTCTTTTTTGAATCAATTAAAATCACTCTTTTACCCTCCATAAGTAGGGTTAGTATAGAGATGAAGAGTATTAAAGAGAGAGTAAAAGTACTTTTTATAAATCTCTCAACTGCCAAGGATTATTGCAAAACATAAGAGCTTTACAAAATATATGATGGTATTTCGTTTATAGATTCATACGTGTAAAGAAGGGGCATGCCTAATGGCTTTAACAGTTCTCCTCTTCACAAATGCTGTCATAAAATAGATTTGAGAGCCAGATATGTCTCCTTAAAACGAGCACGTGTGAATTGATAACGCAAAAAGAGTATTTTGTTTGAAAAATTTAGTTTAAGTGAAGGGAGTTACTCCATTAAGAAATCAGTAAAAAAGCATGAGGCAATGCGTAATCTCTTCATAAGATATTATACCTTTTATGCTATCGAAGTCTGCAAAATCAAATCAAAAGGGAATATTTTTTGCTTTTTAGGTTTTATATTCTTCCCAATTAGATTGTGTAATCATTTCAGAGATTACACCAACAGATTCATGCAATCCGCTTACCTTTATTATTTGGTAAAAGCTGTCACCGCAGAAAAAGTATGTGTTTTTATGAGTAAGCACTGTCATGAACCCCAAAAAGGCTGGCAATGGACCAGAGAGATGCATTAGATTATTAATAATAACACTCTTACTCTTTTTAAATACTTTTTATTTGAAAATGATATCGATTAAAAATCAACACATTTTTCTTAAAACAATTGTAGCCAATTAAGCTTTGTTCTTTTATTAAGCTTATTTACAGAAGCAACTTGATCAAATGGCTCTGGCTTATTAACCATGATAGGGCCAATTTCCGGTAATTTCACTGCAACAGTTTTATTGCGTTGCTCCTGTGAAACAGAAGCTGCTTTAGCTAATTCTTCTTTGTTTTCTATATTGCGCTCCTTGAACAAAACAGTTTCTCTTTTTTTCGAAACGTTTTCTGAGGCTAATGAATATGAAGCAGCATTTCCAGGAGTATAAGATGCCATTAAATATGCACCATCATAATAGCCAATAGGTGCTTCAGCAATATATTCTACTTTAACATCTGCGACCCCCCTATCGACATAACCAAGTATTGTCGCAGCTTGCTTTGATAAATCAATGATACGGTCTTTCATAAAAGGTCCACGATCATTCACTCTGACAATGAGAGAAGAACCATTTTTCAAATTCGTAACACGAGCATAGCTGGGCAAAGGCATTGTAGGATGGGCAGCAGTCAGAAGATTCATGTCATAAATTTCACCGTTTGCCGTTAAACGCCCATGAAAATCTGAACCATACCATGATGCTTCGCCAACACGTGCATACGTTGGATCATTTTCAGGATAATACCACTTTCCTTTTATCTGGTAAGGTTTACCAACAATCGCCCGCCCACGTTTTTTGGCTTCTGATTGATTTTTATTATTGGATATTTGTTTCGGCAGAACAGCAGTATTTACGTTAATTGGTTTATTATGATAGAAATCTTTTATTGAAAAATGCGCGGTTTCACTTGAGCAACAAGACACCAATGATTGAGAAACAACGATCATAGAAAACAATTGAAATGTTGATTTGATAATAGAAGTAAATTTCTTTTTACTATTTGAAGGCATCTATTCAGTCCACTTACTTTTGTTAAGTACTACTGTAAAAACCACGTCACGCTTCTTGCACGCGAGAGAAGAATTCACGTTTTTAAATGATATCCCTCGCGCATATACCATCCTTGAATTCGCTTCTTTTATCAAAAAATTAACATATTGTTAACCATTTTGTGATTGTCATAAGAAATAAATGCGCTATATAAAGGTGTTAAAAAATAAAAATAAATTAAATCAATATGTTATAAAAAATCTATTTTATAAGATAAGCTGTGAATAAATACAAACTGTAAGTAAGTATGACGATTTTACCAACTTATTTCATGCTATACAGCAGGTATTAAAACAGCCTATGAATTATGAAAACACATAGCCATTAGCCATACACACTATCAGCGCAGGTGTAATTATATCACAAGCTTTAAAGTACTTTCGAATTGGGCAGAGGAGCACTCTATGGCAAAACAGCTGATAGAAAAGGATTGGCTATAGAATCAATAAAAAAATTCCAAAAAAGATTAGCGCAGACAAAAAACTAAAAAGAACCAAAGTAATAAAGATTCTCAAACTTCTGTATAGCTTATCCATATCATATAAATTTGGTGAGCGCGCAGGGATTCGAACCCTGGACCTACTGATTAAAAGTCAGTTGCTCTACCAGCTGAGCTACGCGCTCTCACACAAGCTATTTAGTTTGCAGACTATCTAGTTTGTAGAAAGTGAAGGGAACATACGGTTGACTTTTCATTTGGTCAACACTTTTTGGAAAAAAATATTATTATTTTTTCTAGTTATCAATAATTTTTCGTTTTTTTCCTTTCTTCGTCATTGTAGAGTTGCTCTTTGATCTTCTTTTTGAAATCTCAATACAAAAATAATCTAACAATAAAAATGCCTTTTGTATTTTCTTTCAATAAGCAGAAATTATCATAATATGAGGGGTGGAAAAATAATATGGTAGTGTAAACTTTTGAGATGTGAAGATAGCGTTGCCCAATAGATTTTATGTTATTTACAAGATCATTTTGAAGAAAGTGAGCACATTGAAAGATATCTTTTTTTAATAAATATGCGAATGAGCAACAATGGAATTTTGAAGAAGTGGTTTTCATTCAGGCATGATGATTCTATAACGAAAGCCAGCTATTTTATAGAATATAAGCAGATGTGAAACAAAAAAATTTAGTCTCATTGAAAATATCTGACATGACTCTAAATTATGCTCATTATTGTGGTTGTAGATAATTTGACTAAATAATAAAAAAACACAGACAATATACAAAATGATTCTAAATATACATAAAGTGATCCGTTACGCTATTAAAAGAATGTATTTTATTTAACTTTTTATATGAGAAAATTATAAAAAACGTAGATCTATAAAATAGAAGAATAACATTGATCATAAAAATTAGGTATTGAATAATTCAGTCGGAGCTATAAAATATTTTTTATATATCGCTTAATATTAGTATAGTTTTATAATATATAAATAATATTATAATAACTTTATTAAAGTAAACTTCATACTTATCATATATTAAATATGTCTATAAATAAACATGTTTCCTAATTAACTTCACTTATAAGATCAAAAATTAAAGAAAATAATTTTTATTTAGCGAAAAAAATTAGAATTATTATATATACACGTATTTTTTACTGTGATCTTTTTTATTCTTTTGATTGGAACATTGAATGCTGACATGTAAACAATATGAGCTCCTCTTGTTTATTCACAATCATGTAAAAGAAACAGGTGTTCCCCCTTCTTTTGAAGAAATGAAAAATGCTTTAGAACTTTCTTCAAAGTCTGGCATTCATAAGCTCATTATAGCCTTAGAACAACGAGGTTTTATACGTCGTTTACCCAATCGTGCTCGTGCAGTAGAGGTGATTCGACTCCCTGAGAAAATAACATTTAGCCTTTCTTTAGCACGTAAGATTTCTCCCAGTATGATAGAAAAAAATAAAAGAAATATATCAAAAAACTTAGCTACTTTTGAGAATTTTGAGGAAGAAGAAAAAAAAAATATCACAATCCCCATTATGGGACGTATTTCTGCGAGTGTGCCCGCCTCTGCTATACTGCAACAAACAAGTACACTTTCTCTTCCACACGATATGGTTAATACAGGTGAACACTATGCATTAGAAGTTAAAGATAATTCTATGGTGGAGGCTGGTATCCTTGATAAAGATACGATTATTGTGAAACGCCAAAATACAGCAATATCAGGTGAAATTATTGTCGCATTCATTGATAAAAAAGAAGCAACATTAAAACGTTATCGACGCAAAGGAACCTCTATTGCATTAGAAGCCGCCAATCCTCACTACGAAGTACGTACATACAAATCCGAACGTGTAGAAATACAAGGTAAACTTACCGGGCTTATTCGCAAATATTAAAAATAAACCTATATATGGAGTGGATATCGCAATAAAATATAGTAAAAAACTACTGAGTATTTTTCGATACTGTGCCATACGCAGTTAACTTTCTTCCTACAGCTAAAGGATGCGCTTAATTCTGTCTATAAATAATCTAAATTCTTTATCGATTGGATTTCATTTTCTTAAGGCTCGACAAGTAAGCTTTAAAATATTCATCACGCACTCTAAAAGAGCTTTAATGCTTTGAAGGAGTCTGTCTTATATCATCGCTCTCAAAACAGTATTTGACAGTGTAATAAAATAAAATTGTAAGCATACACAAAATAATCTAGAAAAAAATTAAATAAATTTGTAACAGATTGTTATCTATAAAAATAAAGAATATTTCTTACTTTTTAAGTCAATAAAAGCAAAACGCAATCGTTCATAGTAATTATAGGATTATCATGGTAGCACCTCGTATTAGTTTTGTCTCTCTCGGATGCCCAAAAGCACTTGTAGATTCTGAGCGAATTATTACAAGTCTCCGTTCTGAAGGATATGAAATTTCGCGTCAACATCAAGGAGCTGATGTCGTTATTGTGAATACCTGCGGTTTTCTTGACTCTGCCAGAAAAGAATCATTAGCCAATATTGATGAAGCTCTTAAAAAAAATGGAAAAGTTATTGTAACAGGGTGCCTTGGTGCTGATCCTGAGGTTATTCGCCAAGAATACCCTAATGTATTGGCCATTACAGGACCACAAGCTTATGAAAGTGTTATACAAGCTGTTCATACAGCAATTCCCCCTGTTCATGATCCTTTTCTTGATTTAGTTCCTCCCCAAGGTATTCGTTTAACACCTCGCCATTACGCCTACTTAAAGATTTCTGAAGGATGCTCTAACAGGTGTAGTTTTTGTATCATCCCTACACTGCGTGGTGATCTTACTTCACGTCCTATCAGTGATGTTCTTCGTGAAGCTGAAAAACTTGTACAAGCAGGTGTAAAGGAACTCTTGGTTATTTCACAAGATACGAGTGCTTATGGTATTGATCTTAAATATCTCGAAAATTCTTGGAAAGATCGTACAATCAAAACCAAATTCTTTGATCTTTGTCGCGAATTAGGTGATATGGGCATTTGGGTGCGTATGCATTACGTTTATCCTTATCCCCATGTGGATGAAGTTATTGAACTTATGGCGGCAAAAAAAATTCTTCCTTATCTGGATATACCTTTTCAGCATGCATCACCGACTGTTTTGCGTCATATGAAGCGCCCTGCTCTTATGGAAAAAACAAACCGTAGAATTGAAAAGTGGCGAAAAATATGTCCAGATCTTGCTTTACGATCAACATTTATTGTTGGATTTCCAGGTGAAACAAATGAGGATTTTAATATGCTTCTAGAATGGTTAGAAGAAGCAAAAATTGAACGTGCTGGATGCTTTAAATATGAAGAAGTAAAAGGAGCCGTTGCAAATGATTTGGGATTAGAAAATATTCCTGAAGATGTGAAAGAAAACCGCTGGCATCGTTTTATGGCAAAACAACAACAAATTTCTACATATCTTTTAAAGAAAAAAATTGGAAAAAGACTCCAAGTCCTTATCGATGAAAGTCAAGGAAGGGTTGCCAAAGGACGTAGTCAATATGATGCTCCAGAAATAGATGGTGTTGTCCATATATCATCACGACGCCCTTTGCGTATCGGTGAATTTGTCACCGTTAAAATCGAACAATCAGATGCCTATGACCTTTATGGTATAGCCGTTTAAAAATTGAACTTCCTCTCATTTCCAATGACGAAGTTCTCCATCAGTGTTAGTTTATAAAAAAGCAATGGTTCACAATAAGACTCGATTATTTATATGAATCACTTCATGAGAATTTATAGGCAATCCCCGCCCTGAATGCTCACTGTACATTCTAAGAATACTTGTTTTTATCAAATAGTTTAAATAATTTTGATTCAGTGTTCTAAATAATGGTAATTTATGGCACAAACAGGATAAGATAAAATCTACAAAGCTCTTTCATTTTTACTTTTAAAAAGAGAAAACTAATAATTTATACTATTTCCCCATTTTGACATATTGTGATAGTTATCGTTTATTTAAAGGAAGCTTTTTAAATTATTTTTTATATATACAAGAGCTCCGCTTGTGATATGCGGGGGGATGTTTTTTTATGAATACAATAAGAA
>NZ_LR607223.1:0-19267 GCF_902162175.1 Bartonella saheliensis | reverse complement strand
CCCCACAAAAGCGCGGTATTTCCCCCCCCCCTCAACTTCAGCACTCTCCCACAAAAATCCCTTAAAAACTCAACATCATGATACACCCCACCTCCCAAGCCTTAACACGTGATTGATCCCTCAAAGAGGCTCGACCAAAGCACGACCAGCCACCCAGCACACGCCCTTGACGCATCATCGCCCTCTACTAAACACCTTCCAGTATCACAAGCACCTAACCAGCCCGATAACCTCTAAACGCCCTTGACTATCATCCCTCAAAACAGCGCCCCCTTCCAAGACAGAAAACTTCTCTCACCCGCCTTATATTTTCCAATATCACATGCTTGAATTTCCTTAAGGTCACGCTTCAAGACCACGCTTTTCTGATTGGGGCTCTTTTGACTTCACGGGAACAATCTCAATCCGCGAAATTGTTTTGACATTTCCTTCTCCCGTCACTTGCAGAGGCAAAACTTTTGCTAACAGCGAAAAAAAAGGCACAGGATTATTCAGGGCATGATATTGCAAATAAGACACGAGCCCATCCTCCCCATACTGAGATCCAGCCTGCTCAGCAGCTGTAAGTAAGGCTTCATTAAACCGCCTTGTTGTTTTATTCAAAGTCCCTTTTTTTCGTCCTCTTCGACGTAAGGGAAGACAATTTTTCTCAGCCATCATCATGTTCCTTTCAATCAAGAAAAACCAATTCCATGCCATGAAACAATGCCATGAAAATCAGCAACAAACCTTCAAAACCACCCCCCACAAGCCCAAAGCTCAAAGCCCCAAGCAAAAAGCCAAAATCTGCCATAATGCCGAAACCATCAACTCCAAACCTCTCATCCCCTTCCACACCCTCACAAAAGGACAACACGCCCTAAAAACCCACACAACGTGTAAATCCTCCACGACCTAAAACTTCGCCTTCCTTTTTTACAGATCCACACCTTTACGCTTTTGCATTTTTACAGAAAAATCCTTCAAACAAACACCTCACACCACTTTAGTCAACACTAGTTTATTAACAATCGGGCTTCTTATGGAGCAAAATATCCCCTACGAACTTCAGATTATCACCCTTCAAACGGATAGTCCTTCATAAAACACGCCTTATCCTGAATATTCCTGCTCTCTTCACCACACCTCAGAACAACACTGTTTTATGAATGTGCAGCATCGCCAATGTTTTAATTTTTCTTGCCAATCTTTTGAAATTACTTTATCACTTAAAAGATATTTTGACCGTCCACGCAACGGTCAATAAGGGAACTAAAAGCCCTAAATCCGAGCGTACAAATAAACCTACTGTTGTGGGTGTCCCGGAATTCCGGGAGTTTTTGCTATGTCCAGGTGCTTTCTAGCACTAAAAGCAAAAAAGCTGACTCGGATTCAGTACTTTTAGACTCCCGGAATACTCATGCGAGGGCGCTCGCAACCGGCGGGGGGCATAAAGTGCAAACCAAAAATTCACATTTTAATGATATTTCTATTGGCAAAAGAATTCGTCATAGAAGAATTTCAATGCGGCTTTCTCAAAAGGAATTAGGAAACCATTTAGGTGTCAGTTTCCAACAAATCCAAAAATACGAAAAAGGCTTCAACCGTGTAAGCGCAGGGCGGCTACAGGAAATTGCCAACGCGCTAGAGGTTCCCATTACCTTTTTTTATGCGGATATTTCAAAAGAAGATATTCCAGAAAATCTCTCACACAATGATCAAGAAATCTATAGCGAAAAAGAACAGACCCTTGTGAAAACTTTTAGAGAACTCCACCCTAAAAAACAAAAGGCGATTTGGTGGTTAATTTCCGATTAGATAAAAACGCCCACAAAGCTCCAATCCTTTACTTCATACAGATCCACGTTTTCACGCTTTACCATTTTTACGAAAATGGACCACCACCCTGCTCACTAAACGATAACCAAAATCTTGCCCAGCCCCTTTGGCTCTCCACTTCATGTGCTTCAGATTACCACCCTTCAAACAACGCTGTTTGATAGTAAAATTTTAAAGCAGAAAAACGCTCATCATCTAAAAATGATGAAGCAGTGCGTTTTACATATCCTCTATCTTTGCTTAAACAGCAAAGGAAAACACCCAATCAGTTTTTTAAATACCCCCCCCGCCTAAAGTTCTCCATGCCTGATATCACCGCCCTAAACGACGGTGTTTTACGGCATGATAGGATAATATTTGACATTAAAAATTATTTGTATTGACCTCCACCCCGCCCTAAAGGACGAGGATTCCTACCAGCGCCGATCTCTTGAACAGTTCGGCTTCTCTCAGCGGGTTCCTACTGCTGACCACTCATGCGGTTCACTTCATAGGCTCTACGGGCAAGCCCTGCCCTGAAATATTCATATTGTTTCAGAGAGCGTTTGCCCACGTGACAATATATTCAATGCACCAACAAGATCGGCATTATTACTATAGCCACACTCTACACATGTAAAAGTAGCCTGTGTTTGCCGATTTTCTTTAGAAACATGACCACAACAAGGACAAATCCGACTTGTATTATGCGGCGGTACAGACATTAACATACCACCTTGCCATTGGCTTTTGTAATCAAGTTGTCTTCTAAATTCAAACCAAGATTGATCTAAAATCGAGCGATTCAAACCTGATTTCTGTTTCACATTGCAACCCGGTTCTTCTACTGTACCTTTTGCCGATTTAGACATATTGCATACTTGTAAATCTTCAATGTAAATCCTTGCGTGGCTTTTGCTGATTTGACTTGAAATTTGATGCAAAAAATCTTTACGACAATGAGCAATCTTGTAATGCAAATGAGCGATTTTCGCTTTTACTTTCCTCCAATTTTGACTAAATTTCACTTTATTTTTAAGTTGTTTTTGCAGACGAGCTAATTTGTCTTTTTGCGTTTTAAAAGCATTGAGAGGTTTAAAAAAATGACCATCAGAAAGTGTTGCAAAACGCACAACCCCCATATCAATACCAATTTCTCCACCGGTGTGGAAGGGAATCTCAACCTCACATTCGGTTTGAATACTCACAAAAAAATGACCACATTTTTGACTAACCGTGATATTTTTGACTTTTCCTGTAATCATACGACTGTTGCGATAGCGAATCCAACCAATTTTTGGTAAATACAAACGATTATTGTCCTGTTCAACCTTAAAACCTTGTGGAAAACGGATACTTTCTTTCACGCCTTTTTTCTTAAACTTTGGAAAATCTGCCCGGTTTTGAAAGAAATTTTTAAATGCACTCTCAAGATCTTTTAAAGATTGCTGTAAAACTTGTGAATGGCATTCTGTAAGCCAATGCAGCTCTTGTTTCCATTGTGGTAACAGATTTGCAATTTGCGTATAGCGGAACTTGAAGTCATTATCCTGTTTATATTGCTCATTTTGCCATGCTAAAGCCCGATTATACACCACACGTGCACACCCACAAAACTTCTTAATTTTGCTAATCTGCTCACCATTGGGCAAAATCTCAAATTTAAAGGCTTTGCGTAATTGCATAGGATCTGTTAAATATCGGCTCTTTTTATTACTTCACTTTTAATACCTTATACTTAATTTATGAAAAAAGAAACTAAATTAAAACGCAAACGACACTGTGTTTTTAATCTACATGTCCATTTAGTCTTCGTAACGAAGTATCGTAGAAAAATTTTTACTAAAGAAATGTTAGAAGACTTACATGTTATTTTTAAAAATGTTTGTCTTCACTTTGAAGCAGAATGTGTTGAATTTGATGGAGAAAGTGATCACATTCACCTGCTTATCAATTACCCTCCGAAAGTTTCTATCTCCACACTCGTTAATAGCTTAAAAGGTGTTTCCAGTAGAATGTTAAAGCAAAAAAAGTCACTCATGAAACAAAGAAAACTATGGAGTAATAACCTTTGGTCACCATCTTATTTCGCCAGTAGCTGTGGTGGTGCACCAATTAACATTATCCGTCAATATATCCAACAACAAAACACGCCTACCTAGCTCTATAATAATCCCTCAACACTCCAGCTTTCCTTAAAGCACGTTCCCTCTATTGACTTCAGGTCACGCCCCTCAAAGAACAGTGTTTTACGGCATGATGGGATAATATAAATATCAATCGAGATTTTCTTTTAGGTATATGCGTAGATTGATTTCCCAATTTTCCCCCCATTTAATTCCAGCGTTTGCTATACACCTATATACAATACAAAAAAACAAATATACGAAGAATCTTACGCTTGTTTTCTTAAAGAGAATGACCTTTATCGCGTGAAAGATCTATACTAATAGCTTTAGCTTGCATTTTTTCGTAGAGCTTCCGCATTACCTTCATATTATTCATCCGCATATCAAGGATAGACTTTTCAATATCTGTTAAACGCCCTTTATCGAGATTTCCCAATCGTGTATAATGTGATGCCATTGCTCGTTGAGCTCCATCATAAGGCAATCCATTTTTACGAAGCTTTGGTAGATTATGTCCCCTATTAATTATGTCATATTGCTTAGGATCAGAAACAATCATTACATGATCTTTAATAACATCTATTTCCGCTAAAGCCGTTCTGAGACTCCCTGCCATAGACTTACTATTGGTATATCTAAACAAATCATTTTTTACAATTTTTTGTTCTGTACTAATAAGTAATGACAAGTTATTACTACGTCCAACATCACAAACATGATCATACAATTCATTCCACACACTACATAACTTCTTAGACGCTAATGTTTGAGCTCGACTTTCTATATAGTTATTTTCACGGAAAAAAATCTTTTCTATCTTATCATCTTCTTTAGAAATAATCGCCTCCTATCATAACACCTTTGTCTAACCAATCTGGACCATATTTCTCATCAGCTTTTTTTGTAGAAAATCCCATATCACGAATAAATTGTGCTCCACGTTCAGATCTAAGAAACAAAAGTGTATGTGCTGGAGGCTCAGTCATTGCCAACCATTCCCATGCTGCGTTGCCATCACCGGCATAATCTGCCGCTTCTGACTCGGCTGTATAAATACCATCTTGATCTAAACCGCCTGCTCGTAATTCCTCGCGTTCAGCATCAGTCATATAACTTCTGGGTAATTTCTTTTCCATAGAAAACTCCTTTTGGTAATACTTATTCATATTTAATTTAATAGTTGAATCTGGTCAATTAAAGTTCCTCTAATTCTTTAAAGAGAGCTGTCTTTTAAGCCTAAATTGACCTCCCCCCGGCCTAAAGTTCTCCATGCCTGATATCACCACCCTCAAAGAACAGTGTTTTACGGCATGATGGGATAAAACACTCTGCGAATGGAAGTTTCACAATCTCTTGTTGAAATATCCTCTATAGAGATATACCGTGTCAGGAAACCGCTATTAATGGAGAATTTATGAGCACGATCCCCTCTTATCCTGTTACCCCGAACCTACAGTTGATATACGTATCAAACATAGAGCATTCTACCGCTTTTTACAAATTCATCTTCAAAAAAGAGCCTGTATTCATCTCGCCACGCTATGTTGCATTTACTTCTTCGGGTGATGCCCTCTTTGCTCTCTGGTCTGGAGGCGATACGCCTGAGGAAAATGTGCCTCGTTTTTCAGAAATCGGCATTATGTTGCCTCACGGAGAGGACGTAGATAAACTCTATACAGAATGGCAAGAACAAACCACCGTTGAGATAAATGTCTTGAAAGAACCCTATACGGATGTATTTGGACGAACCTTCCTCATCAAAGATCCCGACGGTCATCTTATTCGTGTTTGTCCACTGGATTAAAAAACTTTAAGACCTGATCTTTAATTGCCTGAATTTTGACTTCCACTCCTCTCACCTTAAAGGACGAAGACTTCATCCAGCGCCATTTTTTTGAATAGTCTAGCTTCTTCTAAAGAAGAAGCCGGATTTTTCACTTCGAGGTCCCCCCTCAAAGCAGAGTGTTTTATCAAGCTTGTCCAGCCAGCCCTAAAAGATTTTTTCTCTCGTCATCCCTCTTCATCTAAGCCCCCTGCTCCATTCACAGACTCCTTGCCCCACAAGCCTCTCATCCCATTCCACGCCATAACAAAAGGACAACACGCCCTAAAAACCCACACAACGTGTAAATCCTCCACGACCTAAAACTTCGCCTTACTTTTTTACAGATCAACGTTTTTACGCTTTTACATCTTTACAGAAAAATCCTTCAAACAAACATCCCACACTACTTTAGTTAACACTGGTCCATTAACAATCGAGCTTCTTATGTCGCAAAATATCCCCTACGAGCTTCAGATCATCACCCTTCAAATGGATAGTCCTTCATAAAACACGCCCGAATATTTCCTGCTCTCTTCACCACACCTCAGAACAGCACTCTTTTACGAGTGTGCAACATAGCCAATGTTTTCATTTTTCTTGCCAATCTTTTGAAATTACTTTATCACACAAAAGGTGCTTTGATCGTCCACGCAGCGATCAATAGGGAGTTGAAGCCTGAAAAGCCTAATACATGAATTTGTCCCGCTTTGCGGGAATCCCGGAATTCCGGGAGCTTTTGCACTGTCCAAGTGTGTCTAACACACTAAAAGCAAAAGGCTGATTAGGCTCAGTACTTTCAACCTCCCGGAATACGCATAAGAGGGCGCTCGCGACCGGCGGGGGGCATAAAGTGCAAACCAAAAATTCACATTTTAACGATATTTCTATTGGTAACGCCCACATATTGCCAACTTTATTCCCATTCTCTTGACACTTGCGAAATTTTTAACCTTCCTGCCCATAAAGAACAAAAAAACACTGATCTTTAAATATTTAAACAACAGTCTATAAAAAATCTGCCTTCCCTTAAAGCAAGCTCTCTCTATTGACTTCAGACCACCATATCTCAGAACAACACTCTTTTACGAGTGTGCAGCATAGCCAATATTTTCATTTTTCTTGCTAATCTCCTGAAATTACTTTATCACTTAAAAGATATTTTGATCGTCCACGCAACGGTCAATAAGGGATAGTAAAGCCCTAAGTTCTAAAAAATTAGCTCACTATGTGAGCTTCTCAGATTCCGGGAGATTTTGCACTGTCCAGGTGCTCGACCGCACTAAAAGCAAAATGCTGATTAGAACTCAGTACTTTACTACTCCCGGAATACGCATAAGAGGGCGCTCGCAACCGGCGGAGGACTTGAAACGATATTTCTTATCAAGCAAAAGAATTCGTCATAGAAGAATTTCAATGCGGCTTTCTCAAAAGGAATTAGGAAGCCATTTAGGCGTCAGTTTCCAACAAATCCAAAAATACGAAAAATTCTTCAAACCAACACCCCACATCACTTTAGTCAACACTAGTTTATTAACAATCAGGCTTCTTATGAAGCAAAATATCCCCTACGGACTTCAGATCATCACCCTTCAAACGGATAGTCCTTCATAAAGCACGCCTTAACATTCCTGCTCTCTTCACCACACCTCAGAACAACACTCTTTTATGAGTGTGCAACATAGCCAATGTTTTAATTTTTCTTGCTAATCTTTTGAAATTACTTTATTGATTAACGCGTGTTTTTGATCGTCCACGCAACGGTCAAATAGGGAGTTGAAGCCCGAAAACTCAAATATTAATTTACCCCACTGTTGTGGGTGTCCCGGAATTCCGGGAGATTTTGCTATGTCCAAGTGTGTCTAACACACTAAAAGCAAAATGCTGATTTGAGTTCAGTGCTTTCAACCTCCCGGAATACTCATGCGAGGGCGCTCGCAACCGGTGGGGGGCATAAAGTGCAAACCAAAAATTCACATTTTAATGATATTTCTATTGGCAAAAGAATTCGTCACAGAAGAATTTCAATGCGGCTTTCTCAAAAGGAATTAGGCAGCCATTTAGGTGTCAGTTTCCAACAAATCCAAAAATACGAAAAAGGCTTCAATCGTGTAAGCGCAGGGCGGCTACAGGAAATTGCCAAGCTACTGAAGGTTCCCATTACCTTTTTTTATGCGGATATTTCAAAAGAAAACATTCCAGAAAATCTCTCACACAATGATCAAGAAATCTATAGTGAAAAGGAACAGACCCTTGTGAAAACTTTTAGAGAACTCCACCCTAAAAAACAAAAGGCGATTTGGTGGTTAATTTCCGATTAGATAAAAACGCCCACAAACATTATTCGTCGCTTTCCCCCTGGACCTAAAGCTTTTGATATCGGATATCACCCGCCTCCAATAATGTACAGCAGCCTCCCAATGGAGAAGGACACTCTCTTGCAACATCGCCTCTTGTTCAGCCTGCCCTTGTTCAGCTCGCATTGACAGCATCAGAGAGCAACAAAGCAACAAAATCTTGGGAAAAAACCTTGAGCACCCACACCCTATTCTCTTCTCACCCATCGTCTTCGCAATGCCATCTTCGCAATAGCTCTTATACGGGGCTCTCAATCTGCTCTGGTTTAAAGATACAATTCCGATTGTGCCATTATGATACCTTTTTACATTAACCTTGTCAAGTTTTTATATTGTTCTTTTAATATTTTGTGTCATTCTTTCTCATAATCATCTCTCTCATGCAACCAGAATGCCCAAAACATAAAGCACAAAATAAACCATCATTATGTTGCTCATTCACGCATTTTTGAAAAAACATACCTTACTGCTTTTGCCATTTCTCGACAGCACACGGCAAAATAATACTCAATTCCTCACAATCATAAAAACCAACCTCTTCCCCTTCGCACTCTCTCCCCTTCACTCTCTCCCCCCTCTCTTATAGTAACCACGCCCCCCTCCATCCCATTCTCTCCCATTTTGACACTTTCTCCTCCCTCTCTCTGCTTCCTCTCCTCTCTCATCAACACACCAATACGCGCGCCCTCTTCATACCAATTTGTTTCCTCCCCCAATTTGTTTCCTCCATTGACAAAATCTCCACCTCCAAATCCTCTCTCTCCTCAACACATCAGACAAAAGCCCCAATACGCCTCCAAAGCCTATACAACGCCTAAATCCCCCATAACCTTGAACCTCCCCTTCATTTTCACAGATATACATTTTTACGCTTTTACAGCTTTACAGAAATCAGCCAAATGAAACATCCACCCAGCCCCCCAAAAGACAAAACCAACCACCACACACCGCTCTATAAATAACAGTGTGTGCGTAAATAATCCAAATGCTTTCCTAGCAGATTTTCACCATTGTCCATTCAAGCAGAGCAGCACACTGTGCATGCCGCTCAAAAACAACGGTGTTATGGCATAAGAGGATTATCGCCCCTTCTATCCCGTGGAATTTCCCCCCACTTATGTTTCAGGCGAAAAATCCAAGCGATCCCCTTGTTTTGTAACTGTCACCACCGTTTCATCGTGAATTTCTCCAAATAAGATTTTTTCTGCAAGCGGATCTTGAATTTCCTTTTGGATAATCCGTTTAAGGGGGCGTGCTCCATAAAGGGGGTCATAGCCTTTATCGGCAAGGAATTGTCGAACTTCTGGTTTGATGTGCAAGGTTATGTTGCGTTCATTGAGCAAATTTTGCAAATGTTGTATCTGAATATCAACAATCGCTTCCATATCTTTGCGTTGCAACCGCTGAAAGAGAATAATCTCATCAATACGGTTTAAAAACTCCGGACGGAACGCGGCTTTGACAACATTCATCACATCGTCTTTTGCTTGATCAACCGTTTGTCCTTCCGGCAAAGCGGTTAAAAATTCAGCACCAAGATTAGAGGTCATAATCAACAAAGTATTACGAAAATCGACCGTTCTGCCCTGACTATCGGTCAAGCGCCCTTCATCCAACACTTGCAGCAGCAGATTAAAGATATCCGGATGTGCCTTTTCAATTTCATCAAAGAGAATAACTTGATAAGGTCTTCTTCGTACAGACTCCGTTAGCACGCCGCCTTCTTCATATCCGACATATCCGGGCGGTGCCCCAATGAGCCGCGCCCCCGCATGTTTTTCCATATATTCTGACATATCAATACGCAACATAGCATTGGGATCTTGAAAAAGAAAAGCTGCCAAAGCTTTGGTAAGTTCGGTTTTTCCCACACCGGTAGGTCCCAAAAACATGAAAGAACCCAGAGGACGATTAGGATCTTGCAACCCCGCCCGCGCCCGCCGGACAGCCCGCGCCACCGCTTGAACCGCTTCCCCCTGTCCCACGACACGGGTCGCAATTTCATCTTCCATACGCAAGAGTGCTTCACGTTCTGCTTCCAACATCCGATCAACAGGAATACCGGTCCAGCGAGAAACAATCCGCGCGACATGTTCAGCGGTCACCGTTTCTTCAACGAGATGATTTTTTTGGTCATCATTTTCGGCTAAGGTTAATTGTTTTTCAAGTTCCGGAATAACACTATAAGCCAGTTCGCCTGCGCGTTGGAATTGTCCATCGCGCTGTGCAATTGCCAAAGCATTGCGTGCTTCTTCGAGTTGTTTTTTCAAATCAGCCGCATGCCCTAATTTTTGTTTTTCAGCCTGCCAAGCGGTTGTCATTTCAGCGGACTGTTGTTCCAATGTTTTGAGTTCTTCCTGCACATTGTTCAAACGTTCTTTTGCTGTAGGTTCAACATCTGTTTTCAAAGCTTCCCGTTCGATTTTCAACTGTAAAATACGCCGATCGAGAGCGTCTAATTCTTCAGGCTTTGAATCAACCTGCATACGCAAGCGTGCAGCAGCTTCATCAATCAGATCAATAGCTTTATCGGGCAAGAAACGATCAGTAATATAACGGGAAGAGAGTCGTGCAGCAGCAATTAAAGCGCTATCTGCCAAACGCACTTTGTGGTGCTGTTCATATTTTTCTTTAATCCCACGCAAGATAGAAATCGTATCCTCCAGCGATGGCTCAGGTACGAAGACCGGTTGGAAACGTCTAGCAAGAGCAGCATCTTTTTCGACATATTTTCGATATTCATCCAGGGTTGTTGCCCCCACACAATGGAGTTCTCCACGGGCAAGAGCCGGCTTTAACAAGTTGGAAGCATCCATCGGACCATCAGACTTTCCAGCCCCCACAAGGTTATGCAATTCATCAATAAAGAGAATAATCTGCCCATTTTCGGCTTGTACTTCTGCCAGAACGGCTTTAAGACGTTCTTCAAATTCGCCGCGATATTTTGCGCCCGCAATAAGCGCGCCCATATCCAGAGCATAGAGTTGTTTATCGCGCAAAGTTTCTGGAACATCGCCATTGATAATACGCAGCGCCAACCCTTCAACAATAGCGGTTTTTCCCACCCCTGGCTCCCCAATCAACACGGGATTATTTTTTGTCCGCCGTGAGAGCACCTGAATAGTGCGTCGAATTTCTTCTTCTCGCCCAATAACCGGGTCGAGTTTTCCCTCACGGGCATCTTTTGTAAGATCACGAGCATATTTTTTCAAGGCATCATATTGCCCCTCCGCATGGGGGCTTGTTGCTGTTTTACCTTTTCGCAGGTCATTAATTGCCTGATTAAGCGCCTGCGGGGACAAGCCTGCTTTTGTGAGTATATCGGCGGTTTTTGCGGATTTTTCCATCAACAGCGCTTGCAACATGCGCTCGACAGTGACAAATTGATCCCCAGCTTTTTGTGCGAGCTCCTCTGCCAACGCGAAGACTTTTGCCACCGGCTGCGAGAGATAGAGTTGTCCATTTCCCCCTTGCACTTTTGGCAAAGCTTCAAGTGCTTCTTTAAGTGCTTTTTGAATAAGCTTGAGATCTCCCCCTGCTTTTTGGATCAGCGATGCTGCCAATCCTTGGGGATCATCTAACAACACTTTCAAGAAATGTTCCGGCATAAACTGCTGATGATCAGAAGCCAAAGCGTTATTTTGTGCTGATTGTAAAAACCCTTGCACGCGTTCGCTATATTTTTCCAAGTTCATTTTTTTCCTTTCTCAGAGCAACTTTTTAGGCATCTTTTTTTCATCATCGCCCCTTTGGTCATCGCCCCAGCCCTTTTATTTTCTCAAAACACTAAACCAAAAGCTCTCCCCAGCATGTCATAAAGACTGCCTCACCACACGAACACCAGAAACGTTGAAGCATGAAGAACTGTCGTGTTAAAATGAATATGGGATGTGATCTAAACGAGTGCAAGAGCAAAAATACGAAAGAAAAAAGAAGGACAAGAAACGCGTGCAAAAAAGTATCATAGAACCGAAAAATCAAGTGCTCCCAAAATGAATTTCATCCCTTGCGACAAATTGCCCATCGCTTAAAAACATTCAGAAGAACGCCTTTAAGAAGAACATGAAAGCCTCCTTAGAAAAATTGACTTTACCCCGCCATAGGCGCCCCACTTCCTCCAACACAGCCCCAACATAAATCTTCCCTCCTTCCATCAACACACCAATACCCTTAACGCGCCTCTTCTTCTCAAACTTGTCTCCCTACGAACAGACTCTCTCCTCCAATCACGCTCCTCCATCCCATTCTCTCCTCCCTCTCTCTGTTTCCTTTTCTTTCCCATCAACACATCAATATGCGCCCCCCCTTCTCTATCCCAGCTTGTCCCTCCATTAACAAACTCTTCACTCCCCAATCCTCTCACATCATTCCACACTATAGCAAAAGCCCAAACCCCGCCCCCAAAGCTTGCACAACACATAAAATCCTCCACGGCTTAAAACGCCCTCTCCCCTTTTTACGATTTCACGTTTTTACGCTTTTCCATTTTCACTCAAAAGCAACCAAATAAAACTTTCCCCTCTCTCCCTTCAAAAAGCCAATTCCCCCAAAGGACAAAACTTTCCCCACCCCACTCTATAATCAACAATCCAACCTCTTGCCCCTCCGCGCGCGCTCAAAGCTCTCCCTCAAAAACATGGAACAGACAAGACAACATAAGCCTCATCCTGATCACTTCATATGATCCAGATCCCCCTCTAAACAATAGCGCTTCATAAAGCACGCCTTTCTCCATCCCACCCGATCCCAAATAACGCTCTTCATCGCTCTGTAAAGAGCCATTTTTTTCACAATATAAGAAGATAATTCTTAAAGCGCCAAAAAATATTTTCACCTTCCCAATATTTTCATTTTTCTTGCTAATCTTTTGAAATTCCTTTATTGATGAGAACGTGTTTTTGATCGTCCACGCAACGGTCAAATAGGGATCTAAAAGCCCGAAAGCTTAATACATGAATTTATCCCGCTTTGCGGGTATCCCGGAATTCCGGGAGATTTTGCTATGTCCAGGTGCTCGACCGCACTAAAAGCAAAAAGCTGATTAAGCTCAGTACTTTTAGACTCCCGGAATACCAATGCGAGGGCGCTCGCAACCGGTGAGGGGAAACAAAGTGCAGACCAAAAATCCACAGTTTCAAGCCAAAAGCCCACATTTTATTGACGTTTTAATCGGCAAAAGAATTCGTCACAGAAGAATTGCCATGGGGCTTTCTCAAAAGGCTTTAGGAAGCTTTTTAAGGGTGAGCTTTCAACAAATTCAAAAATATGAAAAAGGGTTAAACCGTGTAAGCGCAAGCTGTTTACTAGAAATCGCTACAAAACTACAAGTCCCTATAAGCTTTTTTTATGCGGATATTGTCACAAAGGATGTTGTTACAAAAGAAAATCTCTCAAATCCTGATCAATACATCTATAGCACAAAAGAATTTGCCCTTTTAAAAAATTTCAGAGAGCTGCCCCACAAAAAACAGCAGGCGATTTGGTGTCTAATCTCTGATTAGATATAAACATTCTTCGCGTATATCCCTCCCCCAGCTTTAAATTCCCCATACTGCCCACAAAGAGCAATGTTTTAAGGCATGATAGGATAAATTTATCATAGAAGAGAAAAAGGCGCTAAGCTTAAAAAAGTAAGCCCCATTATTCCTATAACAATAACACCATCACGATCTTAAGGCACAAGATTAAGAAAGGAGTCTTGCTGAGAACCCATTTTGCGTTAGCAGGTCTATTGCTAATTTATCAAATGAAACAAATGTTTCACCACCTAGCCAATGTCCCTCATAAGATATAATTCCATCAGCAAAATCTCCACCAGCCTCAAGCATAGCAAGTCCTGCTTCAACAGCTGGTCGATTCATGACAACATTACGCGTTGCAAGAAGATCACGAACCATCAAAGCAACCTCTTCTTTTGATAATTTTGCCCCGCGGCGAAGTATCCAAATAAGTTCGCAAAGACAAGGCAAAGAAATAGCAATGAGAGAAGCTTCCCTTAAGATCTTACTTGCTATTTCACCTTGTTTTTTATCATCTTGTAAAACAGCGCGGGCTAGAACATTTGTATCTACAGAAATCTTCATTTTTTCCCCGCCCAACCAGAGGCAGCAATTTCGTTCATTTCTTCCACAGTCAGTGTTTTTGTACCTTTTCCGGCAAATCGTCCAATAAAGCTATCAATTGTGCCTGTAGGCTGAGCTGCTTTTATACGAAGTTCACCCCCTGGTAACTTGTCAAAGTTGATGCGCTCCCCTGGTTTAACACCAAGGTGCTGGAGTAAATCCCGCTTCAGCGTCACTTGTCCTTTTGCTGTAACAGTTAGTGAAGGCATAGAAAAATCCTCTTAATATAGATATCGTTATTGAGTATATATAAAAAATAATGAAAAATTCAATTACTTTTTAAAAATTGCCAAAGGGCTATGGGGCAGATCCTGAACATGAGGAATTGTAAGATATAGTCGTTTTCATACCGGCAATGCCTAATTATCCCCGAAAAATAGGAGACCCTGAACGCTCACAGCATTAAACAACGCTGCTTTATAGCATTAAGAGAATGTGTAGAATTGAAGATGATCATACTTCATCTATCACTGACACAAATACGATCAATAGGAAAAGCTTTTAAAGCAGAAAAACACGCACCATTGAAAAAAATTTAAAGTCGGAGGTTGTACGCACCCTCCACCTTTTGCTTAAAACAGCAAAGAAACGCCCAATCAGTGGTCAAAACACCTCCTCCTAAAGCGGCCCCATACCTGCTAATATCCCCCCCCTCAAAAGACAAAGGACAGTATTTCAAAAAGCTTACCAAACAAGCTTTCCCTTAAATATTCAACATGACACGTGCGCAAAACATCTACCCGATATCAACCTCAAAGAGCAGTTGTTTACAGCATAAGAAGATAACGAGATAATTCTTAAAGCTTCAAAAATATTTTCACCTTTCCAATATTTTCATTTTTCTTGCCAATCTTTTGAAATTCCTTTATTGATAAGGACGTGTTTTTGATCGTCCACGCAACGGTCAAATAGGGATCTAAAAGCCCGAAAGCTTAATACATGAATTTATCCCGCTTTGCGGGTATCCCGGAATTCCGGGAGATTTTGCTATGTCCAGGTGCTCGACCGCACTAAAAGCAAAAAGCTGATTAAGCTCAGTACTTTTAGACTCCCGGAATACCAATGCGAGGGCGCTCGCAACCGGTGAGGGGCTTAACATGCAGACCAAAAATCCACAGTTTCAAACCAAAAATCCACATTTTATTGACGTTTTAATCGGCAAAAGAATTCGTCACAGAAGAATTGCCATGGGGCTTACTCAAAAAACTTTAGGGGATTCTTTAGGAGTAAGTTTTCAACAAATTCAAAAATATGAAAAGGGTTTAAACCGTGTAAGCGCCAAATGTTTACTAGAAATCGCTACAAAACTACAAGTTCCGATAAGCTTTTTTTATGCGGATATTGTAACAAAGGATATTGTTACAAAAGAAAATCTCTCAAACCCTGATCAATATATCTATAGCGCAAAAGAATTTGCCCTTTTAAAAAATTTTAGAGAGCTGCCTCACAAAAAACAGCAGGCGATTTGGTGTCTAATCTCTGATTAGATATAAAGCGCACAGCAACATTCTTCGCGTATATCCCTCCCCCAGCTTAAAATTCCCCCATGCCCCATATCCTCTTCACATCATATTTTTTCACAATACAATTTAAGAAGATAATTCTTAAAGCTTCCAACTGCTCTCATTTTCTAGATGTTTTGATTATGCTTGCTAATCTTCTAAGATTATTTTATCAATGGAGTGTCATTGGTCGCTTACGCAACGGTCAAATAGGGATCTAAAAGCCCGAAAGCTTAATACATGAATTTATCCCGCTTTGCGGGTATCCCGGGATTCCGGGAGATTTTGCTATGTCCAGGTGCTCGACCGCACTAAAAGCAAAAAGCTGACTGAGCTCAGTACTTTTAGCCTCCCGGAATACCAATGCGAGGGCGCTCGCAACCGGTGAGGGGAAACAAAGTGCAGACCAAAAGTCCACAGTTTCAAACTAAAAATCCACATTTTATTGACGTTTTAATCGGCAAAAGGATTCGTCACAGAAGAATTGCCATGGGGCTTACTCAAAAGGCTTTAGGAAGCTTTTTAGGAGTGAGTTTCCAACAAATTCAAAAATATGAAAAAGGGTTAAACCGTGTAAGCGCAAGCTGTTTACTAGAAATCGCGACAAAACTGGAAGTCCCGATAAGCTTTTTTTATGCGGATATTGTAACAAAAGATATTATTACAAAAGAAAATCTCTCAAACCCTGATCAATATATCTATAACGCAAAAGAATTTGCCCTTTTAAAAAATTTCAGAGAGCTGCCCCGCAAAAAACAGCAGGCGATTTGGTGTCTAATCGCTGATTAGATATAAAGCACACAGCAACATTCTTCGCGCATATCCCTCCCCCAGCTTAAAATTCCCCATGCTCGATATCACCAAATCCCAAACAATGATATTTTACAACATTATAGGATATCACCAGAATTACAGGATATCATCAGACCTCAAACGACGCTATTTTATACCCTTATAGGGAACAAACATCCCTCCTAAGAATAAGCAACATCAAAGTCTCGAGAAGACCTTTCACCATTCTCAGCAGAATTTTATCTAATTTGACAGGTCTATAGTTTCACTTCTTAAGGCGATTTTTCTGCCAACATTTTTTTATTATCTATTATTTCCTTCTTTTAGACAAACCGCCAAAGGGGTTTCATCTCTTATAAGTACGGACATAATAACGTGTTACTCCAGCCTCATCATAAGAGACAGTAGACAGAAGACCGATACTTGTTGGCATTATTTGATAAGTCAAAATGATACCATTTTGCTGTTTATTTGGTTGATCTGTATAGATCACGCGATATCCATTACGTTGCAACAGATCGATAAATAAAGGCGCAAAATTATCCTCTCTTTTACTTCTTTTCACAATAAGTGTTGTATGAGCTGGCGGTAAAGAATGTTTAAGATTGTGGACAAAATCATGAGCAATTAATTTTATATCAGAGTTAGTAATATTTTGATCAACATAATTTGCCTGATTCATAGATGAGCAACCAGCCACCAGCACAAGTGGTAATGGTAATAAATATCTTGACATCTTAACCCCCTCTCAATTGTATCCTCTCCTAAGGAGTTCTTACACCCAAAAGTTAAGAACACCTTTGCTAAAAAGGATATTAACAATGTATCGGTTTATAATCAAGGGATCATAAATCAATTTTTCACGCATTAAAAAAAACGGCGACTTTCTCTGATAGCCCTCAAAGCGTATCCTTAAAATATAGTGATGCTTCACATACAAAATATGTATGTTAAAAGTACATAAAACACATGGAAGGCATTGCATATCCCTTATGCTATAGGGCACTTATTTTCATGCTATTGCGTATAAACAAAGCCTCCACGTCCTGGGACTTTCCTTCTTTTTTTACGATTTCGCGTTTTTACGATTTTTTATCTTTAAAAAAAAGCAACCAAACGAAACTTCCCCCCTCTCCCTTCAAAAAGCCAATTCCCCCAAAGGACAAAACTTTCCCCACTCCCACTCTATAATCAACAATCCAGCCTCTTGCCCCATGGCCTCTATAGATCAAACGCCCTTCTTCATCTCAACTTGCTCTCTATTCGCAAGACTCTTCACTCCCCAATCCTCTCACACCATTCCGCACCATGGCCAATCAGCTTTCCCATCCCCGCTTCACTCTCCCCAACATCTCTTTCAACCTCATGCTTTTTCGCCAACTCTTCCCCCTCAACGCAAGTATCCCATACCTAATATCCTCTTCACAGAACATTTTTTTTACAATACAATTTAAGAGGACAATTCTTAAAGCGCCAAAAAATATTTTCACCTTCCCAATATTTTCATTTTTCTTGCTAATCTTTTGAAATTCCTTTATCACTTAAAAGATATTTTGATCGTCTACGCACCGATCAAGAGGGAAAACAAGCCCTAAACCTTAGCGTATAATTATGCCTACTCTTGTGGGTGTCCCGGGATTCCGGGAGTTTTTGCGCTGTCCAGGTGCTGTCCTAGCACTAAAAGCAAAAAGCTGACTCGGATTCAGTACTTGTTACTCCCGGAATACCAATGCGAGGGCGCTCGCACGCGGTGAGGGAAACAAAGTGCAAGCTAAAAATTCACAGTTTCAAACCAAAAATCCACATTTTATTGACGTTTTAATCGGCAAAAGAATTCGTCACAGACGCATTGCCATAGGGCTTACTCAAAAGGCTTTAGGAAGCTTTTTAGGGGTGAGTTTCCAACAAATTCAAAAATATGAAAAAGGGTTAAACCGTGTAAGCACAAGCTGTTTACTAGAAATCGCTCAAAAACTACAAGTTCCGATAAGCTTTTTTTATGCGGATATTGTAACAAAAGATATTGTCACAAAAGACCATCACGCACATGATGATCAATACATCTATAGCGCAAAAGAATTTGCCCTTTTAAAAAATTTCAGAGAGCTGCCCCACAAAAAACAGCAAGCGATTTGGTGTCTAATCAGAGATTAGACCAAAGCACACAGCAACATTCTTCGCGTATAAAACCCTTTCAGTAAAATTTATGCACCGCGGAGTATTTCATAAGACACAACAGGATACTGTCACTCTAAAATATTCTTAATTTCTACGCACTTAAAAAAAGTTCCCAACCATCATTGCTCTACAAAGCACCCAATACCCCAACCTCTTGACTCTACACCTACTCTCTCAAATCCCCCCAAAAAAGAACACAGATCAGACAGGACCACCCTCCCTCTCCCCCAAACCTTACCTCACCACACAAAACTCACGCAGCATTTCCCCAACTCTTCTCTTCCTTACACATTCCCATCAACGCACCAACACATCCCGCCCCACTCTCCATTTCCCTTCACCCACTTACCTCTTCTTCCCAACTTCTCTCTTCTTCCAATCATGCCACCCCTCTCCATCCCAATTTGCCCTGCCACGCACAAAACGCTCTCCTCCAGTCACATCTCCCTTTTCATTCCATCAACGCCCCCAACTTACCCCCCCATCCCAACTTATCCCCCCATACACAAGGGTACTCTGCTCTCAAGTACTCGCACCCCATTCCACACTATGGCTAACAACCAAACAA
>NZ_LR607222.1:0-19732 GCF_902162175.1 Bartonella saheliensis | reverse complement strand
GCATTATATCAATAATTATAATATTAATTTTTTGAAAAAATAAGAGATATAATAAATAAATTTTTTTGTCTTATTTACTTAAATATCTTCGTAATACTCGTGTTATAAGAAATCATATATAGCCATAACCTTTATAAGATTTTATCTAAAGCTGTGTAATAAAAACACCTTGCACATCTTCTTGTGTTGAAGATCTCTCAATTCATAAATGTATCTGATAAACTGCTGCTTTATAAATAAGCCTTATGCTTTTATCATCCCCATGAGCTAAGGCTTATAAAGAGTATTATGTACTAATAACTCGTCATTCCATTGCTTTTTATATGAAGAATAATGCCTAGAATAAGCTCATTTAATAGAAAAATTCTTTCATTACATTTGACGAAACGAATAGAGAAAAGCTTTTACCCTCTAAAGCTCTCGAGCGTATAAAGAAGTATCAAAATGAATATATAAAATGGAATGAACAAACTTTATTATTCTATATATCTGTTTAGCTTTTATCTGAAAATTATATTCAATACTTTTATAAAATTATTATAAGAGATATTTAATATTTTATAATTTTTATAAAAATTGAACAGACCAATTGCCCAGTTTCTGCAATTAATTTTTCAACACGAAGCAAATCGGGTTCACCAACGCTATTTAACAAAAGATCACTTAATCCAGGTGGCATATCATTGGGATCAAGGGGATCATTTAAGCAAAGCCGTATAATTTGACTCAAATTTGTATAGAGACGATAGGCATAATGTAAATCAGCAATACATGACTGATTAAGAAAACTGTTTGGTAAGTGATCTAAAATATCTGCTGTCGTCATCCCAATTTGAAACTCAATAACATGTGTAATAAGAGCAAATTGAGCAATAAACTCTAAATCCATAATACCACCAGACATCGTTTTAAAATCCCATTGATTTTTTGGTGGCTTTTCTTTTGCAATCAAAGAGCGCATTTCATATACTTCTTTTGCAACTTCATTCTTATCACGAGAAAGAGCAATAATTGTACACACTTCACTTTCTAGCTTTTGTAAAAAATCAGGATCTCCTGTAATGCCCCGCGCCCTTGTTAGAGCAAGATATTCCCATATCCATGCTTCTTGACGATAATATTTTTTAAAAAATGGAAAAGAAACAGCAACAGGTCCTTTATTGCCTAAGGGCCGTAACCTTAAATCAACGGCATAAAGAACACCTTGACTTGTCAGTGTGGATAAAGCAGAAACAAAACGCTGTGCTAAACGCGTATAATATTGAGAGATGTAAAGAGGCTTTTCTCCATCAGATATTTCTGTACCTTCATCGTGTTCATAAAGCAACATGATATCAACATCCGAACCAGCTGTTAATTCACGACTTCCAAGCTTTCCCATTCCCAATATGCCAACACGCCCCCCTTTAATATGGCCATGAAGACGAGAAAACTCCTCTTGAACGGTAGCAAATGTTTTTGTAATCATAAGATCAGCAAGCGCAGTAAAAGCAAAACCTGCTCTTTCTCCTGTAATTGTACCATTCAAAATTCGAATACCAATCAAAAAACGTTGCTCATCTGCAAAAATTCTTAAATGATCGAGGATTTCCTCATAAGAGGAAACATCTTCAAGAAAATATTCAAGTCGTTTTTCTAAATAGGCTTTTGTCGGTAATTCTGAAAGAATATTTGGGTCTAACATTCCATCAAAAACATGAGATCTGCGTGTAATAATTTCCGCAAGACGTGGTGCTGCCCCCATGATCAGGACAAGCATATCTAAAAGGGAGGGATTAGACTGCAAAAGACTAAAAAGCTGAATTCCTGAAGGCAATCCTTGTAAAAAACTATCAAAACGCAACATTGCTTCATCAGCTCGTTTTGTTGCACCAAAAGCTTTCAAAAGAGCTGGTGTTAATTCTGTTAATCTTTCGCGTGCTTCAGCGGATTGCGTTGCTTTATAACGACCACAATGGAGGGTGCGCATAATGCGACAAATATCACTCGCTCTTTCAAAACCTAAACGGCTTAATGTTATTAATGTCTCCGGATCATCTCCTTCTCCTGTAAAAACTAAATTACCAGTTTCTAAACCGAGTTCTTGTTCATTCTCAAACAGTGCTGCATAGTGTTTTTCAACAACCCGAAGTGTTTTTAATAAATCGCGAATAAAACTGCTCCTGTCTTGATAACCCATTAAATAAGCAACACTCGTGAATTGAGAAATATCACTGGGAAGAAGATGCGTTTGTTCATCCGCAAGCATCTGAATACGATGTTCCACATTTCTTAGAAAAGCATAACTTTTTATAAGGCTATCTCGCGTTTTCTCACTGATCCAACCAAGCGTGTGCAGTTCTGCTAACATTGCAACTGTCTGACGTCCACGTAATTGAGGAAAACGCCCACCAGCAATAAGTTGTTGTGTCTGAACAAAAAACTCAATTTCACGAATACCACCACGACCTAACTTTATATTATGACCATAAGCAGCAATTTGACCGTAACTTTTATGCGCATGAATTTGACGTTTGATCGAATGAATATCAGCTATCGCAGCATAGTCTAAATATTTGCGCCACACATAAGGAAAAAGCTCTTTAAGAAAGTTAAAACCTGCTCTCTTATCGCCAGCAACTGGACGTGCTTTAATCATAGCAGCTCGTTCCCAATTTTGTCCACGCCCTTCGTAATACCGTAAGGCAGTCCTTACTGGTAAAGCCAAAGGTGTTGATCCTGGATCTGGACGAAGACGAAAATCAAGACGAAAAACATATCCTTCCACAGTGCGCTCTTGAATGATACGGATTAATCGGCGTACCATTTTAGAAAATACGTCGACACTTTCAGAAAGATTACCAATATGAGGAGACGCTTCATCAATGAAAACAATAAGATCAATATCAGAAGAATAATTAAGTTCTCCTGCTCCTAATTTTCCCATCCCTAAAATGATTAAACCACAGTCTTTTTCCGGATTTTCGCGGCTCAGCAAAGTAATCTTACCATGATCATGCGCTTCTCTTAAGAGAAAACGCAATGCTACACCTAATGCTGCTTCACCCAAACGTGTCAACCAAGTACATGAAACTTCGTAAGTAAAAACACCACTCAAATCAGCTAAAGCAATAAGAACATGCACCTCTCGTTTTTTGCGCCTTAAAGCAGCCATTAACGAAGTTTCATTTATCGATTTATCCTGATCAATAACCGTAATATCATCGATAATTTTGCTTATCCTTGTTTCTATACCAACATACAATAAAGGACTAAGATATGATGGATTGGCAATTAAAACCTCACGCAAAAAAGGAGACAAGGTCATAACTGAACGGATAAAATCAATCTGTATTCCATTCTTTGAAATGAGAGAAACAAGCGGTTCTAAACCTTCTTTCCTTGCTTGTTCTTCCATATCTTTTAACCATTGGGAACCACTTTCATTGAGAGGGCATAAAGGGAGAAGCTGTGTTTTTAAAAAAGCTTGTTTTGTCTGAACTCCCTTGAAAAGCATTTTGCCTTCCTTTCTATTGCATTATACTTTTAAAATAGTTGTTCCGTATGAAAAGAAAAAAGTGAAAAAATATCATTAAGGAAATAACAAAACAGCTCTAAGTCCTGGATTTGCATTTTCAAGTAATAATTCACCCCCGTGCAGCTTCATAACTGCTTTTGCTATACTCAAGCCAATCCCAAAACCAGGTTGCGTACGGCTTTCTTCAAGACGAACAAATCGTTCTGTTACTTTTTCACGTTTGTCCTCTGCTATTCCTGGACCATTATCGCTTACAACAACTAATAAATGTTCATCACGATATTCCATTGATAAGCAAACCTTTGCTTTTCCTCTATCTTTAGATGCATATTTAATCGCATTATCGATAAGATTAAAAATTGTTTGCGCAATAAGCTCACGATTCAATTTAAGCTCTTTATCAAAAATATCTCCTAACTGAAGTAAAACGCCTGACTCTTCAGCAAAAGGTTCGTAAAGCTCAACAGCATCTTCAAGGATCAGTTTCATATTCATCATCTCAAGATGCTCAATTGCACTGCTCGCTTCAATGCGTGAAATCATTAAAATCGCATTAAACGTACGAATAAGTTGATCTGATTCAGAAATAACACTCTCAAGGACCTGACGATATTCAATCTTTGTCTTATTTCCCGAAAGTGCCTCTTCAGCACGATTTCTAAGACGTGTTAACGGTGTTTTTAGATCATGAGCAATATTATCCGACACTTGACGTAAACCAATATTTAACTCTTCAATACGGTCTAACATAACATTAAGATTTGTTGATAATCGATCAAACTCATCCCCTACCCCAGAAACCGGTAAACGCCCACTGAAATCACCATCCATCAAGCGCCGTGATGCTGCCGTGACCTGATCAATCCTTTGTAAAGCTCTCCTGCCAACAAAAAACCATATGAGTAAAGCTCCTCCCACCATTGCAGCAAGTGCAATGATTACAGCCTTACGAATAACTGCCGCAAAACGTTCGGGCTCATCCAAATCGCGTCCTATAAGGATCTTCATAGCATTAGGTAAATCAAAAACAACTGCCAAAGCGCGATGTTCACTTGTTTTGCCATGTTCTCCAAAACGAGAATACAAAAAGGAGGTAGAAATAAAACCATTCTGTTGCAAAAGACCTAATTCAATACGTGCTACATTACCTGCTAAAATACGCCCCATAGGATCCGTAACAAGATAAAGAAATGCCCCTGGTTGTCTTGAACGATAATCTATCGTACGCATTAATAAAGAAAGCCCCCCATAATTATAAGCATTTTCAATATACTTTAATTCTTCATGTAAAGCCTGTTCAGTCTGCTCTTTTAACAGCGAAGCAGAAAATGCTGTCATGTAAATAGAAAGACCTGTTGCCACCAATCCAAACAATAAAATGTAAAGTGCTGAAAGCCTTAGCGCAGTCGTGCGCATTATATTCATCAAACGATTCATGCTTTGTTATCTGGTTCTTTCAGCATATATCCAGCGCCACGCACTGTATGAAGAAGTGGAACATCAAAGTCTTTTTCAATTTTTGCTCTCAAGCGAGATATATGAACATCAATGACATTTGTTTGCGGATCAAAATGATAATCCCAAACATTTTCCAAAAGCATCGTGCGTGTAACAACCTGCCCCGCATAGCGCATTAAATATTCAAGGAGACGAAACTCTCGTGGTTGCAATAGAATGTTTTTATCACCCCGTTTTACCGTATGGGCTAACCTATCAAGCTCAAGATTGCTTACGCAATAAACAGTTTCTGCTTCTTTAGGATTCTTCCGCCGTTGTAATACTTCAACACGTGCAAGAAGTTCAGAAAAAGCATAAGGCTTTGTCAAATAATCATCTGCCCCTGCACGCAATCCCGTCACACGATCATTGACTTGCCCTAAAGCTGAAAGGATAAGAACGGGTGTTTCATTGCCTTTAGCACGCAATTGTGAAATAATAGAAAGCCCATCACGATGCAAAAGCATCCGATCAACAACCATAACATCATAATTTTCTGTTTCAGCTAAGGCGTATCCCGTATCACCATCATAGGCAACATCAACGGAATGTCCTACCTCCAAAAAAGCTTTTTCGAGATAAAGTCCTGTTTCACGATCATCTTCGATAACGAGTATTTTCATAAAACACATCTCCGTTATTTTTATAAAATCGCATTGTAGGGCAGAAATCTACAAAATCTCTGCCCCACTCATAATAAAGTGCTATTTTTTGAAAATTGGAAGAGCGACAAAACGATTTTGATCATTTGTTCGCACTTGTAGGAGAATAGCTTTTCGACCTAGCTTTTGAGCATTCTTAATCGTATCGGTAATATCAGAGGTCTTTTTAACAGATTTATTATTCACTGTCACAATAACATCACCTGGACGGATTCCCTTATCAGCAGCATCTGAATCCGAATCCACATCCGTTACAACCAATCCTAAACCATCCTCAGAAGGAGCAACAATTAACCCATAATCTTCTAATGTCTCATCTGAATTACCACGTTCATTTAAATATTTTGAACTTTCTTTCTTACCTTCATCTTCAGGCATTGCAGCAAGTTTAACTTTGATCTTTTCCTCCTTACCGGATCTAAAAATCTCTAAAGTCACGGTTTCTTCCGGGCTCATATTTGCAATACGCTTTGCCAAGTCACGAGAATCATTAATTTTTTCATCATTCACTGAAAGAATGACATCACCTGCCTTGATACCAGCCTTTGCTGCTGGTCCTTTTAATGGATCAGTAACCAAAGCACCTTTCGCTTCTTTTAAACCTATCGAATCAGAAATTTCCTTCGTTACTGGCTGAATCATAACTCCAAGCCAACCACGTTGAACTGAACCTTTTTCGATAAGTTGTTGCACAACCTGTTTTGCTGTCCCTGCCGGAATAGCAAAAGCGATCCCAACATTGCCTCCTGAAGGAGAAAAAATTGCTGTATTAACGCCAACAACCTTGCCATTCAAATCAAAAGTTGGACCTCCAGAATTTCCTCTATTAACAGCAGCATCAATTTGAATAAAATCATCATAACTACTGGTGCCAATATCTCGTCCACGGGCAGAAACAATACCTGCTGTTACAGTTCCACCAAGGCCAAATGGATTACCAATAGCAACAACCCAATCACCAACGCGAAGCTTTGAATCATCACCAAAATCAACATAGGAAAATTTTCTTTTGTCATTTACTTTTAGAACTGCAAGGTCAGTTTTGGGATCTTTTCCGATGAGCTTTGCATTCAATTCTGTACCATCATCAAGAACAACAGTATAATTTGTTCCTTCAGAAATCACATGATCATTAGTCACAATATAACCATCAGATGAAATAAAAAAACCCGATCCAAAAGCGATAGGACGGAGCCTTTGTGAATGATGAGGAAATTTATTTTTAGGCTTATCAAAATCATAAAACTCTTTAAAAAGCCTTTTTAAAGGATGTTGATCTGGTAATTGATCAATCCCTGGTCCACTAAAAAAGTTGCTAAAGAACCAATCTTCTTTCTTTTTATTGCTCTTTACTTGCACCGCAACAACCGCTGGTTTTACCTGAGCAACGATATCTGCAAATCCCTGTTGTTGCACTAACGAAGTAAATACAGAACTTGCATGAGCCTTTGTCGTCCATAAGCTTGATGTACATCCACTAAAAAACAGTGCACTCTCCAGTACTGCGGAAAAACTTACTGCGACAAACGTTTTAAAGAAAGTTTTTTTTAACATTTACTCTATGCTCCTATTTAATCATACTTTCTATCCCAATCTGATTACCTATAAAATACCAGACCTTACCGTTTTCTGTCTAAATTGTTAAAGTTTTGTAAGATTTTAGTATCCACCAATATCATTACAATAAAGTTGATTGCTCATTGCAGATAAGCTAAACTCCTTCCTCTATATAATATCCTTTTTACTATAATAGCGTTTTTGACTTTTTCCCCCCGTTGCATTTACAATCATTAGTTTCTCACGGTTATACCGTTTTAACTGAAAAAATATGACACTTGTACCAATGATGATAATAATCAAAGGCGAAAACCATAAAAACCAAGTTGTTTTATTCAATGGCGGTTTTAAGAGAATGAATTCACCATATCGCTCAACAAGAAAATCAATCACTTGCTGATTGCTATAGCCCATTTTTAATTTTTCCCGAATTAAAATCCTTAAATCACGTGCTAGAGAAGTGTCTGAATCATCAATTGATTGATTTTGACAAACCGGACAACGTAAATGAGATGAAATATCGCGCGCGCGCTTTTCAAGAACTGTATCCTTTAAAATCTCATCCGGCTCTACTGCTATCGCTAATCGAAAAGGAAATATTACGATTAAAAAACATAAGAGCCAAAGATTTTTTTTCATCTCAATGTCTTCCTCCCAAAACTTAAAGCAAGCAGTACCCTCCTGTAGGCTCCAGTGCGAAACCAATATCCCAGAAGGGAAAAACATCCGCCTATAGCCATCATGAATGCGCCTAACCAAATACATATTATATAAGGCTTCCACCATATGTGCACAACAAGACCCTGATTATCGAGATGTCCCGGCACAATATAGAGCTGTGATAAGCCATAATTTTGAAGACCAACTTCCGTTGTTGATGTATTTTGGCTTGAATAAAATCGCTTTGAAGCTGTTATATGACCCACAATTTTTTTATTTTCATATATTTTAAAATAAAACTCCATTGACGAATAATTCGAACCAAAACGATTATCCACACTATCAAAATAAAGCGTTTTATCTGCTATCGTCACCCACTCTCCTACGTTCATGGTTAAAATACGTTCTTGACTAAAACTTGCCACACAAATAATACCAAATAATGTAACGCCTAGTCCCATATGTGCTATTGCTGCACCAAAAACTGACCATGGTAATCCAACAAGTCTCTTAACGCGTACTGAAAAAGCTTTCTTGCCATATCCGCTCTTCCCCCACAGATCCGCTAAACTGCCTAAAAAAACAAACGTCGATAGCCCAATGCCTAAAACTGCGAGAATATCACGCACAGATGTCGCGTAAAATATTATACAGATGATACCAACCGAAATAAGAACAAACCACAACCGTTCAAAAACTGCGGGAAAATCACCGCGTTTCCATGCCATCATTGAACCAAACGGAACAAGAAACAATAGCAAAAGCATGAGCGGCCCACAGGTAAGGTTGAAAAAAGCAGCCCCTACAGAAATTTTTTGTCCTGTTAGCATCTCAATAAAATAAGGATAGAGCGTACCAATCAATACTGTTGCTGTTATTGTTGTCAGTAACAAGTTATTTAAAACAATAAACCCTTCGCGCGAAATTGGTTGAAAAAATCTTCCTGTTTTTAAAAGAGGGATGCGTAAGGCAAAAAGCAGAAAAGATGCTCCCGTAAAAAAAAATAAAAGTGCAAGAATTGCTTTCCCTCGCGCTGGATCAACGGCAAAACTATGAACAGATATTAAAAGACCAGAGCGAACAAGAAACGTTCCCATAAGAGAAAGAGAAAAAGTAAGCAGCGCTAAAAACAAAGTCCAACTTTTCAATATTCCTCGTTTTTCGAGAACAAGAGTAGAATGTAAAAGAGCCGTTCCTGAAAGCCAAGGCATAAACGAAACATTTTCAACAGGGTCCCAAAACCAATATCCTCCCCATCCTAGCTCATAATAAGCCCAATAGGAGCCAACCATAATCCCCAATGTCAAAAGACACCAAGAAAGTAGAAGCCAAGGACGAACCCAACGTGCCCAAATCCTATCAATATGCCCCATAATCAATGCCGCAACGGCAAAAGAAAAACAAAGTGAAAAACCAACATAACCTAAATAAAGAAGGGGAGGATGAATCGCTAATGCAATATCTTGTAAAAGAGGATTGAGGTCATTTCCCTGTAATGCTGGTGGATTCATACGTAAAAATGGGTTGGATACAAAAAGAATAAAGAGAAGAAAAGCGCTTGTAATCCAACTTTGGCAAATTAAAATAAGTGCCTTAAAATCTGTTGGTAAATCTTGGCTAAAGAAGGCCATCAATGCACTAAAAAAAGTAAGACTTAAGACCCATAATAACATAGAGCCTTCGTGGTTACCCCAAACACCTGTGATTTTATAGAGCATCGGTTTTTCTGAATGAGAATTCTCAACAACATTCAAAACAGAAAAATCAGAGACAATATGAGCATAAATCATCACTAAAAAAGAAAAGAGCAATAATGTGAAAGTGATATATGTGAGAGGGATAGCTGTTTGCATTAACAAACGCTCTTTCCTCCAAAAACCTAAAGCAGGTAAGAAAGATTCTAATAAGCTTACGGCAAATGCTGCGGCTAAAAAAATGTGACCCAGTTCGACAAGCACAATCGAATTATTTCTCCATACTGTAATTTTTTTTCAAGCGATCAGCAGTTTCTTTAGGCATATAAGTTTCATCATGTTTTGCTAAAATACGCGTCCCTATAAAAAAACCCTGTTTATCGAAATGCCCTTCTACAATCACCCCCTGACCTTCACGAAAAAGATCTGGTAAGACACCTTTAAAAACCACTTTTTTATGTTTTGTGTTATCCGTTATAAAAAAAATAACGCTACTCTCTTCAATATATTGAACGCTCCCCTTTTCAACAAAACCGCCCAAACGCAAAGGACGCCCTGTTAAAATATCTTCTCTTGTAATTTCAGAGGGCATTCTAAAAAAACTGACCGCATGACGCATTGCATATACAATGAGACTTGCTGCTATTGCCATAACCAAACAACACAATAAGATGATCCGTAAGCGCTTTTTTTTTCGCTGCTTTAAAATGAGCTTTAACGAAGCAGAGTTCTTTAAAGATTGATTATTCATAGACACTCAACAAAAAAAATTTAAACACGTTCTATAAGCATCCATATTTTATTTCTTAAAGAGCTTTGCACATCTTCTCTATAGGTGCAACTTTTTATCTAATACTCACTTTTGCCAACACGCTTATCAATACCTTTCTTCTTTTTTAGTTTTTATACCAATTTTTATTGACTCTATAACAACTTGTACCTGTGCTCTTGACATTCTTCATTTCTGCTCTTCACCCTCCTTCACCTATCCCTTCCTCTTCTAGAATGATCACTTCTCTTAATCTTTCTAATTGGTGACGATCACTTTTCTCTGTCGGTTTATTTAATGAGCCAAGTAACTGAATTATCATTTTTTCAACCCGTGAGCGTCCTGTAAAATTTTTAGGCATTGTATCAAGAAAGCTTTGTAAAAACTGCACTGCCTGCGCCGTTTTTCCAGCTTGATGAAATGCATCGGCCAACAAGAGGCGCGGATAAAAATCTGTTGGTGCTAAATCTGCTGCTTTTTGAAAAGCTCTTTGTGCCTCTTGCGTTATCATTCCCCCTTCATAACCAACCAATGCTAAACCATATCCTACAAGCCTTGGCGCCGTTTCTCCATTCAAACGAAGAGCATCTAAATAAGTATTCACAGCTTCTTGAAAATGACTTTCTTCGAGATACCCCACTGCTAAGGCATCAGCTAATTTGCCATCATAAGGGGAACGGAAAAAAAGCACTTGTAAACGAACAAGCTTTTCTTGCTTACTGAGAAGTTTAGGATTCTTATCCATTAATTCGCTAAAAAAATAACTTTTTACTTCTGGATTGCCTGTCAGCCCATAGATACTCCATGTCATAACAAGAACAAACAAAACACTTAGCGTTTTAAAAATATTTCTTTTTTGATAATGCTTATAAAGCTTACGAGACTCAACCGTATGGATATGATTTCTATAACCATCCATGGTTTGAACTTGCCACTTTTTCTTTACCCCATCATCAAAACGGAGTGACAGAAAAAGAATAATTGCCAAAAAAATGAGAAAGAATGCTACAAAAACGAGGAGGAGCATATTATTTTTTCCAATACAAACAAAAGATAACGCGCTTATCTTTTACCCTCTTCATGAAAAGAGTGATGTGAAATGATAAAAATTTAGCTTTTTATGAAGAATATCATAAAATCTATCGTTCATTTCTCTCAATAGGTCTCTTATATCAAGAAAATAAAAACAAGGCTTTATTTTCATAGTTTGATTATAAATTGAAAGATCTTCTGAAATGTCTCCCTACTTTTTTGTATTGTCTAAATATTTCTTTACAAACTCTATAGATATTTCCTGCTTAAGAAAAAAATGTATTATTCTCCTCTTTTGGGTAATAAAACTTTTGTACACAACCCACCTAAGACAGAACGCGATAAAAAGAGAGTGCCACCATATTCACCGACCATATCTGAAACAATTGCTAACCCTAAACCTGTCCCCGGTTTGCTTTCATCAAACCGCTTCCCTCTTTTTAACGCTTCATCAATTTTATCTTCTGTTAAACCAGGACCATCATCTTCAACAAGGATACTAAAATATCTTTCTTCTTCAAGGTTTTCTTCTAAAAAACAAGAGATCAATACTTTTGTGCGAGACCACTGAGTAGCATTTTCAATTAAATTGCCTATAATTTCTTCTAAATCTTCCTTCTCTCCAGAAAAAACAATATCATCAACTTCCATAATAAATTCAATTTGTTTTTCAGGATTAAGCTTTTTCATAACCCGCACTAAACGATCCATCACATTGCGAACAGATGTATGATAGACAATACTACCGCATTGTGCTGCAAGCCGCGCTCGCTGAAGATAACGATTGATTTGAGCTTGCATGATTTGCGTTTGCTCTCTCAACAAATGAGCCTTTTCTCCACGCATCTTATCTGTTTCATTCATAATCACGGATAGAGGTGTCTTCAATGAATGTGCGAGATTACCAACCTGTGTGCGAAATCGCTCAATAATATGCTGATTATTCTTAATGAGAGCATTCATCTCTTGGGCAAGCGGCATCACTTCGCTCACTAAATCGGTATTCACATAGTGAACTCTTCCTTCGCGAATATCATTCAATGCCCGTCGAATAAGCTTCAACGGCTGAAAACTAAAGAAAATAAGAGCAATATTAATCAGAACACTCCCGAGACCAAAACTCCAAAGAAAAATTTGCAAAGTTCGCTTAAATTCCTTAACTTGAGCATGCGCTTCATCAATATTTCCAACAAGTCGAAAACGTGCAATATGATTTTTATTATCAAGAATAACATCACTCTCAATTACTTGGAGCTTTTGACCATTCTTTCCCTTTATCCGATAAGAGCGAAAGAATTTATTGTCAAAAGGTATATCGACATCGCTGGGTGTAAATATCTCTCCTGTTCCCAATGAGGGGGAGGTCAATCTTCCTTTTAAATTATGGGATATCGCAACAACTTCCCAATACCATCCCGTTGTTGGATCAGCATACCGAATATCATCAATTCCAGCTCCTCCTCTCAAATTGCCGTCTGGTGATACCGTTACTGTTGCAATCAAACTGTAGAGTTGAGCAGAAAGGATACGCTCTAGGCTCTCTTCAGTTGAACGCTTATAAAATAAAATACTTACTGCAGAAATCGATAAAAGAGAAATAACAATCCATAGCGTTGATAAGATCATAACACGTAAACTGAGCGATCGCGTAATGACAAAAAAAAACCTCTGAAACCAATTATCCTCTTTGAAAACATTCATTCATCACCTAGCGTTCTCACGCGATACCCCATTCCTCGGATCGTCTCAATCAAATCCACGCCAAGCTTCTTGCGTAACCGCCCTATAAAAACTTCCACCGTATTTGAATCCTTATCAAAATCCTGATCATAAAGATGTTCAGTCAGCTCCGTTCTTGAAATAACCCTATCACAATGATGCATCAGATACGAAAGAAGCCTGAATTCATAAGATGTTAGTTTAATCAATTGACCATCTACGAAAACACGAGATGTCTTCGTATCTAACATAACATTCCCGCAACATAAGGCACTTGTTGCATGTCCTGTCGCACGACGAATGAGTGCCCGCAAGCGCGCCATCACTTCCTCCAAATGAAATGGCTTCACAACATAATCGTCAGCTCCAGCATCAATACCAAGCACCTTATCAGACCAACGATCTCGTGCCGTTAACATTAAAACAGGCATGGTACGCCCTTCTTGACGCCACTTTTCAACAACATGAAGTCCATCAATCTGCGGCAAACCTATATCAAGGATCACCGCATCATAAGACTCTGTACTTCCTAAAAAATAAGCCTCTTCACCATCAAAAGCACTATCGAAAACGTAGCCCGCACGTCTTACAGCTTCTGCCAATTGATGGTGAAGATTCCGATCATCTTCAACGATTAAGATACGCATCAAAACACCATCTGCTAAGGACTAATCAGCAGGAACGAGAGCCTCAACACGGCGCAATTTCTCACCATTACGAGCTGGGATAACAACCACAACTGCACACATATCCCTTCCATCCTGAACAACTAGTTTTGAACGGACCAGAACCCCCTTCTCCTGAGTTGCAACCCTTTTACCCACCTCAGCACAACCCGCAGCCATAACAGAATCAGCTCCTAAAAAAGCTACTATTATCACGAACAATAAAACTTTTTTCATCATAGATATTTCACAACCTATCTTCTTATCATAAGATAAGATCAAAAAAATAATGTCTTTTTTGGGGTCAATTTAAAGGGGGCAGTTTAAAAACCACAAATGAAAAATAATTTATCCTCTGTCTTACAGAATAACGTGTTAATAGTAATCCAAATTTTTAAAACATCAAAATAAAATATTTTTAATAATAACAAGAAAGTTTATTGGATAAAATAATAAATTCTTAATACACAGTCTTACGAAAAATGAATAATCTTTAAATAAACTCTTTCTTTGTATCACTATAGAAAAAAAATACTTCTACTCCATATAAATTTTATAGATTTGTTTGGTTGTATTGCTTTGCTATAGGCTCTTTTTTAAATGTTTAATTTTTTTAAAAAAAAGAAAGAACAACAGCATAAACCGTTTCACAGCCCTGCTCTCATCGAATTAGATGCACGATTAGATACAGCGCTTTATCACATTTATTCTGCTAACAGTTTTTTTTGGAAAAAGGCAAAAATCATCTCTCAAAATTTTCATCTTCAAGGATGGAAACGTTTTATCGTTGAAGTTCTCGATGAAATATTAACATTAGGATTGATAGGCTTTACTCTTTTTACCATTTTTGGCATTTCTGTTTTTAAACTGACCCAAAAAGATTGGTCCTCTCCACAGAATTTTTCCATTCTTTTTCTCGATCGCTATGGAAATCCCATTGGGCACCGTGGTGCACTGCTGGCGACCTCTGTCCCTGTTGAAGAAATGCCTGACACCTTTATTAAAGCGGTTCTCGCTACAGAAGACCGTCGTTTTTTCGATCATTGGGGCATCGATTTTCAGGGACTTACACGAGCAATTTCACAAAACATGCAAGCTAAAGGTGTCGTGCAAGGTGGTTCAACGCTCACACAACAATTGGCTAAAAATTTATTCCTAACAAATGAGCGAACCATAACACGTAAAATCAAAGAAGCTTATCTTGCTCTTTGGTTAGAGGCTAATTTTAGTAAAAAACAAATTTTGCAACTTTATCTTGATCGTGTCTATATGGGAGGAAATAATTTTGGTAGTGCAGCAGCAGCAAAATTTTATTTTGGAAAAAACATACGTCATGTCTCTTTAAGTGAATCGGCTATGTTAGCAGGACTCTTTAAAGCCCCAACAAAATATGCTCCTCATAGTCATCTCTTTGCGGCTCAAACACGTGCTAATGTTGTCCTTTCTAATCTTGTTAACAGTGGTTTTATGACAGAAAGCCAGATTATTAACGCACATCGCCACCCTGCTAGGGCACTTCCCCCAATAGATAATAATCAGCCTGGCTATTTTCTTGATTGGGCATTCGAAGAAGTCAAAAAAATGCGTGATCAACTCCCCAGTTATCATTTAATTATTCAAACAACCCTTGATCCAGAACTTCAAAAAGTAGCAGAAGAATCAATTGCCTATCATTTACATCAATATGGTCAACAATATCGCGTAACACAAGCCGCCACTGTTATACTTGACAATAACGGTGCTGTATGTGCAATTGTTGGAGGACTAGATTACAAAAAGAGCCAATTTAATAGAGCGACACAAGGTGGCCGACAACCTGGTTCTTCATTTAAACCTTATGTTTACGCAGCCGCACTAGAACGCGGTCTTTCACCTTCAACCATTGTTTTAGATGCCCCCATTAATTGGGGAGGTTGGACACCCAAAAATAATTCTGGTCGTTATCTGGGAAAAATTGATTTAGCAACAGCTTTAGCTTTTTCTATTAATACAGTCCCTGTTTATCTCACCTACCAATATCTTAACCGCGATACAAAACCCATCATAGATCTCATCAAGAATATGGGAATCAACGCGCATATTCTATCACACAAAACGATGGTTCTTGGTACTTCCAACATGACGCCCATGGATCAAGCAACTGGCTTTAATGTCTTTGCGAATGGTGGAATAGCTGGTAATCGTCATGGATTCACACAAATCAGAACAATCGATGGTCATTTAGTGTGGGATTTCGAGCATAACGGAAAAAAATTACACCGAGTTCTCAGCAGTCAATCAGCAGCTTATATGAACCAAATGATGGTGGGTGTCACAACACGAGGATCCGGTAAACGTGCTGCTCTCCCCATGACACTTGTTGCTGGAAAAACTGGAACATCACAATCCTATCGCGATGCTTGGTTTGTGGGCTTTACAGGTAATTATACTGGCGCAGTATGGATGGGAAATGATAACTTTTCACCCATGAATCGTGCTTTTGGGGGAGGTGTTCCCGCCATGATATGGCATCGCATTATGCTTGCAGCACACCAAAATATTATGCTCAAACAACTCTACGGTGTTAAGGATTCTCTCCTTCCTTATCAGCCTCAAACACCCTCCTCCCATACAGATTCTGAGTTTTTTTCCCCAATACCCTCTAGGCTTTCTCCTGAAACATTGAATATCGTGCACTTGATTAACAAAGATCTGAAAAAGACCTCTGCAATTTCTTTAAAAATGAAAATAAATGGAGATTCAACATTTTGAATTCAAAATATTCACTGATGCTTTTTAATATTATCATTTTCTTTTTTATCTTCGCTTTTTCTATTTTATGCGGAATACTAAGTGTTGATTATGTGCTCAATTCCTTTCCTCATTTTGGACGCTTTGCAATTGGAAAATGGAGCGCTTACCCACAAGTCAGCACCACCAATATGGATCCTTACACCCGCGCTCGCACTGCCAAACAAGGCATTGTTTCACTTGGACGTACTGAAGGTATTCAATTCCAGATTTGGCAAGATAATCAAGGGCGTCCACTCCACCCTCATTGTCATTATTTGCTCAAAGGCACCATCCCAGAAACCCGGCTTTTTACCCTTTATGCAGCTGACAAATCTCTTAAACCCTATACTTCATCAAAAGAACTACCTTTTGAACTCCACACGAACGCTATTACTTATGAGCATAATGGCGCATTGCATATCCATATTTCACCTACACCGCAAGCCGGCAATTGGCTTGCAACCGTTAGTCAAAAAGAATTCGGACTTATTCTCACCTTATACGATACCCCAATCATCTCAGCAACGGCATTACAAAAGCTCACCATGCCCTCAATAGAACAAATCCCATCAGGACAAATAAATTGTGACTAGATTTATTCATACCACACTTCTTGCAATCATTGGCGCTATTATCGTTCATATTTGTGTTCTCTTTCTGATACCCACTTGGGCACAAAATAATATATGGACAAGCCTTAAAAAATCTGGAGCCCCTTATCAATTTGTTAATTTTACTCCCGATAATCCTATTCAACAATCTGCTGATCCACTCTTTCTTCTTAAAGTCTGCAGATTTAATCTTGAAAATGGACCTGTTCATTTAAAGGCTTTGAAAACACAACAATTTTGGTCACTGGCAGCCTATACACACAACGGAATTATTTTTTACAGCCTTAATGACCGAACAGCCCCTGATACGATACTTGATCTTATCATTGGAAAACCCATACAAATAATAGAGCTCAAAAAATCAAGACCTAAAGCAAATGCTAATTCAGTTTTAGTTGCTAAAAATTTGAATGAAGGTTTTGTCATTTTACGTATTTTTGCCCCCTCTTCCCTTGCAAAAAAAGAAAGTGAAGCTTTCCTTTCATCGGCGACTTGCCGCATATTTTATGAATAAAAATATCCTCGCTTTTATAGCAACTTACTTTTTAATAAAAACGAAATAAAACCTATCAAAATGGTCATCTTTTTCCTCTATGAATCGAATATTCAAATTTAGATTTGTCTTATTTTAAATCCATCAATTTTTCTATTGAGAGAGAATGAAATTTCTGTTGCACACACTCATCTTATATCTGGATAATAATTTGACTTCTAATGATAATTTATTGAGATGTTGAATAAGCGCTCCAAAGATCGTAGGTTTCTCTTATTCCAAACTTATCCCATGTTGAATCAATTAAACCCGCGTCTTTTGCATAAGACAAGCGAAATTGATGCCTAAATAAAAACTGTACAATAAAAATGCCTCTTATGAAGAATCTGCTCAAGAGCTGTGAATATTGGTGGTGAATAAATAGAATGATGGTGCGGTTTTCTTTTTCATAAACGTAAAGATGGATATGCTCAATCGCTTTATCGTTATAGCCTTCATAAGCGTTGTCGCAAAATAGTTGTGACGAATAAGATGTCTCTTTAAAACAAACACCGTGAATTTAGCACTTCTAATGGTGTTCCGTTATTCGATACGCCTATTTGACAAAAAATTCCCCACAATGAGAAGAGAAAAAGGAAAGTTTTAAACAAATATACTGTTAACAATCGTAAAACTTGTTATTTGAGTTTATTGCTATTTATTGACAAATATTTCCATAAAATTTCTTGTCAATGATAGAATAAAGTGCTGAAGAAATACTTATTCCCTTCAATGAAAACCCTAAAATAATCGCTAAAAATTGATGAGATATCATGCATCCTTGACCTCAAAAATAAGTGCTTTACTTTTGTCTTATGAGCAAAAACTTTTTAAGATATGTCATCTGAGAAAACTTTGCTTATAGTTTACAGTTGAGGGGAAAAACTTTATGAAAAAGAGATATGTTCGGTTAATTTCAAGGGCAGCAGTATGGTCCCCTCGATTTGGGGGAGTGGCGTTTTTTATTTTATTATTTTCAGTCATCTTACAACGTTTTTCCGTCATTCATGTAACCGACTTTATAATTTTGACCAGTATCTCTACTGGTTGTGTGATTATTTCTGTTTTTCTCGCTATTAAAGCACTTCATAGTCTGTGGGTCTGTGGGGCTCTAGGGGGAATGAAAGCTTTAAAGGGAATTGTTTATTCACTCATAACTGCGACACCATTGGTATTATTTTTTGGACTTTGGTTTACTTTACCTGCTCTTTACGATATTTCTACCGATACACAAAAACCACCGGCTTTTTTTCGCACAATACGTCCCAGTGATGCTTTACCACTCAAAAGTGTTTTGCTTGAACAAGAAACATTACAAAGGTCACAATGGCCAGAAATGTCTGGACGCCGTTATGATGGCGCACCTGAACGCATTCGCGAATCCGTTCTCAACGTTTTAGCTGCGTATGATTGGCCTATTGTAGCAGAACGAGAATTTAAAGGCGAAGAAAATGAGATTTATATTGAAACGAGAGCTAAAACTTTTTACCTCGGTTTTATTTCAGACATCGTGATCCGCTTAACTGATGAAGGTGATACCACCTTTGTTGATATGCGCTCTGCTTCTCGTTATTTGCCAAGAGATTTAGGAACCAATGCTGCCTTTATTATCGATTTTATGGATGCCCTTGATACAGAAATCGCTTCACTTCCTCTTTCCCAAGATGATGGATAAAAATCAAGAGAGATAAGGCACTTCATTTCATAAAAATCGCTTATTTTTTAATGAATATGATATATAAGAAAATAATCATTTTTTTAAAGCTATAAACTGACAATCCTTATACAAAAGACAATAATCTCAAAACGACCCATTCTTGAAATAATTAAAAAGATTTAAAAACAGCAAATAAAAAACAGAAATATTGATGATAATATTTAAAGACTCTGTCTAACTGTAATCAGTAATTTTTTAAATATTAATATCAAATAAATTATTTATATCAAAACATTATTATATAAATAATTATTGTCCATATAAATAACGTACACAAACAAAAACTGTTATAGAAAGTAATATAATTAATATAATAAACAAAAATGTG
>NZ_LR607243.1:0-9101 GCF_902162175.1 Bartonella saheliensis | reverse complement strand
AACTCGTGTCAATGATATCACCATTGTCGTTGAAACCTTTAAAATGGAATGTAGGAGCAACCCATTTGCCATCTTCATAGCTGGCTTCACCACCTAATGTCTTTGCAACATTGCTCCCTAGAGCATAGAGCTGAGAACCATTAACCGCATCTGTAGAGGCTTGACCAACATCCCCTGCGGCAAGGAGTTTAATCTTGCTATCCTTTTCTCCATGCGTTGCTACAAATGCGTCATGTTTATTGCTCCATAATAAGGAATCCCCTTTAACTTCCTTATTAATATTGTCTAACTTTTCATTAAACTCATTAACAACACTATTCAGATGTTTATTAACATTGCTAAAGTTCGTATCAACTCCTGCAAACGCAGAGCCTACATCGTTATAGGTCTTGTGTTCACCTTCCTTACCATCTTCACTGAACATTTTCAGGATAAAGCTTGGAGCAACCCATTTGCCATCTTCATAGCTGGCGTTACCACCTAATGTCTTTGCAACATTGCTCCCTAGAGCATGGAGCTGATTACCAGCCACGGCATCACTTGAGCTAGAATTAATAGCTCCATTGGCAAGTGATGTAATCTTGCTGTTCGTTTTGCTACCTTCTTTGCCATGTTCTGCGACAAACGCACCTTTGCTTCCATCCCACAACAACGCATCACTTTGAACCGTGCTGATCTCTTTGCCAATTTCATCCTTAATATTCGCAAACTGATCTTTAACTTTCTTAAATGAATCGCCAACACCCGTAAAGGCTGAGGTTACATCATTATAACTCGTGTCAGTGACATCACCATTTTCATTGAAACCTTTAAAATGGAATGTGGGAGCAACCCACTTGCCATCCTCATAGCTGGCTTCACCACCTAATGTCTTTGCAACATTGCTCCCTAGAGCATAAAGTTGATTACCAGCCACGGCATCACTTGAGCTAGAGTTAATAGATCCATTGGCAAGTGATGTAATCTTGCTACTTACTCTGTTATCTTCCTTCCCATGCTTCGCTACGAAGGCATTATCTTTAGCACTCCAGTTCAAAGAATCGCTCTTTTCACCAGAAATTTCTTTGCTAATTTCATTTTTGATGTTTGCGATAGAATCACCAACACCAGCAAAAGCAGCCGAGACATTGTCATAACTGGTGTCAGTGACATCACCATTTTCATTGAAACCCTTAAAATGGAATGTAGGAGCAACCCATTTGCCATCTTCATAGCTGGCTTCACCACCTAATGTCTTTGCAACATTGCTCCCTAGAGCATAAAGCTGGGAACCATTAACCGCATCTGTAGAAGCTTGACCAATATCCCCTGGGGCAAGGAGTTTAATCTTTCTATTCTTTTCTCCATGCGTTGCAACAAATGCGTTATGTTCATTGCTCCATAACAAGGAATCCCCTTTAACTTCCTTATTAATATTGTCTAACTTTTCATTAAACTCATTAACAACACTATTCAGATGTTTATTAACATTGCTAAAGTTCGTATCAACTCCTGCAAACGCAGAGCCTACATCGTTATAGGTCTTGTGTTCACCTTCCTTACCATCTTCACTGAACATTTTCAGGATAAAGCTTGGCGCAACCCATTTGCCATCTTCATAGCTGGCGTTACCACCTAATGTCTTTGCAACACTGCTACCCAAAGCATGAAGTTGATTACCAGCCACGGCATCACTTGAGCTAGAATTAATAGATCCATTGGCAAGTGATGTAATCTTGCTACTTACTCTGTTATCTTCCTTCCCATGCTTCGCTACGAAGGCATTATCTTTAGCACTCCAGTTTAAAGAATCGCTCTTTTCACCAGAAATTTCTTTGCTAATTTCATTTTTGATGTTTGCGATAGAATCACCAACACCAGCAAAAGCAGCCGAGACATTGTCATAACTCGTGTCAGTGACATCACCATTTTCATTGAAACCCTTAAAATGGAATGTAGGAGCAACCCATTTGCCATCTTCATAGCTGGCCTTACCACCTAATGACTTCGCAACATTGCTCCCTAGAGCATAAAGCTGGGAACCATTAACAGCATCCGTAGAAGCTTGACCAATATCCCCTGGGGCAAGTGATGTAATCTTGCTATTCGTTTTGCTACCTTCTTTGCCATGTTCTGCTACAAACGCACCTTTGCTTCCATCCCACAACAAGGCATCACTTTGAATTGTACTGATCTCTTTGCCAATTTCATCCTTAATATTCGCAAACTGATCTTTAACTTTCTCAAATGAATCGCCAACACCCGTAAAGGCTGAGGTTACATCATTATAACTCGTGTCAGTGACATCACCATTGTCGTTGAAACCTTTAAAATGGAATGTAGGAGCAACCCACTTGCCATCCTCATAGCTGGCTTCACCACCAAAAGACGTAGCAACCGCAGTGCCTAGTGAATAAAGTTGAGAACCATTCACTGCCTCAATGGATTTTGCTGAAACCTCACCAGCAGTAACACCCTTAATATTCCTAGTTTCCCCATTACTATTCAGAATAGTTAGTGTTCTTGTTGATGATTTACTACCAAGTTTTAACGAATCATCATCTTCTTCTTTATCATCGCGAGCTCGTCCACGAGACAAGCCACTCATGAAAGAAAAGTTATTGGTATTTTCATACTGATCGGTCCCTTGAGATAGACTATTTTGTTTTCCTCCAATAACAGCAGGAGCGTTTATCTCAGCAACCTGACGATTCTCACTTGTGAAAGAACTATTAACACCAGAAAATTTATCTACACCATTCTTAAACCGCTCCCTCCCCGCAAATGCGATATCAAAAGCAGCTTTAGTCTGAAGCTTAATATTAGATCTCAAGTTTTTGAAGGACTCTTCTTCACCCCCTATAAATGCAAAGCCATCATCTGCATCCAATTTACTGCCAAGTATATAGGCTGGTGGAATAGCTTTAAGCATATTTGTACCACCACCAAAACGGTTTGATATGTTATTTAAAATCTGCGTATTAGCAGATACAGGAGAAATACTTGATAAAAAGATAATCACTGAAGCCAATGAAAGTGCTTTCACAAAAAGTAATCGATAAACCGAATAAGAATTTTTAAAATCACTCACCACTTGCGCTTTTTGTGTGGTATATAATTTTTTCATAACAAATTCTCCAAGTAATAAAAACATATTGAGAACATTAAAAAGACACATTTCAGCGCTAGAGATAATTTAGGGATGTGGGTTTTGTTTGTTCTCTGTAAAGTTTGGTTTTTTCGCAGAAGCAGACAGAAGTGATTAGGGCTTTGCTAAGGTTGTGATTGGTATTGGTTGACAATTCGGTTAATGAGGCTTTCCACCTTTAAGCAGAGTGTGTTTTTTAAAAAGATTTTCTCGATTTGAGCATGAAAAAAAGGAGGGAAGAGGCGTATTTTTACGCTTTTGTCGATTCTGCACTTTATGGTTTTTGAAGTAAAAGAGCTCATTTTGTATACTTAAGAGGAGACGCTTGCTTATTGTGAGGGAAGTTAGGTTTTTGAAAGTATTTTTGGTGGGGCGTTGCACTTTTTTGCGAGAGCGCGTAGCTCACCCCTAACTTTCAGAGTTCTCTCTTAAAAGCTTTAAAATAAAATGAGAATAATGGCGTGATCTTTTCATAACTTCTCGCACCTCCCTTTGCGATAGATCTCTTCTGTTTTTACCAGAACGAGTCTTATTCAAGTCTCTTTTATCTTTCTATAGACTATTGAGACAAAAGGCAAGAAGAAAATGAATTTAATTATTTTTACAGAATGAGTCTTTCCGATTTAGGCAATCGTGGAATATCTTTATAATTTAAAACTCATAGCTTTATTGCATATGTTATAGACTTAAATATAGAGGTTCTATTTCATCGTTTGCTTTAGGTATCCTTGTTTTGACCAAAACGAGTCTTATTCATCATTACGGTTTCTGTATAATTCATGATTGCTTCTGTTGTGTACAGAGCAAATAAAACAAAATAATAGATGGAATTTTTGATTTTTTTTAAAACATATCCCCCCAATGGATGTTTTCTAGCAATGAAGCTATAAATATATGCTTTTTAAATAGTGTGCGATTATGCATTCTATTTATTTATATGAGAGCATTACTCTGTATTTGTAAAATTTTTGTTAAAGTACTTTATTTCTCACTAAAATTAATCTCACTAAAAGTATTATAAAATTTTATAACAATACGACTTTATGATTTTCTCTGTAAAATATTACTTCTCTATAATATAAAATTTCACCCTTGTCTGATGAGACAAGGGTGAAATTTTAGTTAAATTATAATTTTTTGTATTATCTGGTGTTATTTTAATTTCAGAGTTATTCCACCCCCTACACCCCAATGACCTCCGGCACTGGTTGCTGATAAATTAGAACGAATCTTCCCATCTTCAGACGTATAACCTGCACCAATAGCAAAAGCAGATTGGCCACGCCACACACCACCACCAAATGAAAGACTCAAAGATCCTGGATCGTCGAAGTAACGCAAGTTAGACACTGCCAAGCCAATCGCTGCTGCTTGTCTTGCCTCTTTGCGCACATTATTAATATCATAACTTAATGCCTCAAACTTCATATTAGTATAGGACTTCGCCTCATTAACGCTATCATTGATAAGATTACCAACTTTCTTGTCCGTATACTCATTCGCATCTTTAAGCACTAACTTCATCTGTTGATCCGTATAATCATGTAGCTGACCACCATTTACTGCTTGCTTAGAACCTTCTTCAATTTTACCATCCGCTACATTGTCGATCATAACAGGTTCACTTTCATTTCCACCTGCTAAGGTAATGCTATTAGTTTTCTTTCCGTCTTTGACATCATAGCTAACCGCAAGATCCACCTTTTTTTCAACTTCTGTTACCTTGTTATTTGTATCCCAAAGCTGGCCTCCATTCACAGCGTCCTTCGAACCTTCTGATATGTTACCATCTGCTACATGCGTAATTTTACTATCTTTTCCATTATGGCTAGCATCATATGCACCTTCTTCTTCATTCCAGGAAAAACCATTAGAGGTTTCGTCAGAGTTTGCCTTCTGCTCAACCTTACTAGTGCGATCATCGATAATGGACAGAGTCTTATTCATACCAGCGACAGCAGATACGACATTACTATTCTTACCTTCAACCTCATCCTCCATCTTATTTAGAGTTGCCGGTAATATTTTCACCATAGGTGCCATTTTCGTCATAGGTGCCATGCTCATAAAAGGAAAGCCTTCAGTGATAATATCATTCGGATCATCACTTTTTTGAGAGTCATCATATACTTCAACAAGATCAATGCTATCCCTTACATCGATAATCTGCTGATTCAAACTTTTGAGAGTCTTATTCACGCCAGCAAATGCATCTGCGACATTCGTATACTTGTACGCAGTCTCATTACCATCCTTATCAAAGGCTTTAATTATAAAATTAGGACCTGACCATGTCCCCTCGTCATTATACCCAGCACCACCGCCAAAATAATTTGCAAATGCCTGAGACAACAAATAAAGCTGGCTACCATTTACTGCTTCGGTCGATGTTTTTGTAAATGCCCCTCCCTTAACTCCAGAGAGAACACGTGTGGTATTCAACTCGTTTCCAATATCTATTCTATCACCGGATTTGTGCCTACCAATCGTAATAAGCCCTGTGCTATTTTGCTTAATAAAACTGTCGCTTGTCACATTTTCGATCTTTTGATTAAGATTTGTAAAAGAACTACTTACACCAGAAAGTGCATCCGCAACATTTTCATAGCGTGTTTCTTCTCCATTACCATCCTCATTAAAGACTTTAACTGTAAAAGTGGGAGCATTCCATTTTCCATCTTCACCATATCCAGCATCACGACTAAAATAGCTCGCAACTAAATTACTCATCGAATAAAGTTGAGAACCATTAATTGCATCTGTCGATATTGCTGTAATCGAGCCAGCATCAACACCGGTAAGAGTCCGAACTACATTACCACTGTTTGCAATACTTACCTTCGTTCCACTTACTTTTCCACCAATGGTAATCAGTCCTGTATCATCTTGTTTAACAAGACTATCACCCGCCACATTGGTCACTACATTTTCAATCTTTTTATCAAGATTTGCAAAGGAAGTATTCACACCTGTCAATGCATCTGCAACATTTGCATAGTGCGTGTCTTCTCCATTACCATCCTCATTAAAGACTTTAACTGTAAAAGTAGGAGCACTCCATTTGCCATCTTTATACTCAGCTCCACCGCCAAAATAGCCTGCTACTACATTGCTCATCGAATAAAGTTGAGAACCATTAATTGCATCTGTCGATGTTGCTGTAATCGAGCCAGCATCAACACCGGTAAGAGTGCGCACCGCATTATCAATATTTGCAATACTTACCTTCGTTCCACTTACTTTTCCACCAATGGTAATCAGCCCTGTATCATCTTGCTTAACAAGACTATCACCCGCCACATTGGTCACTACATTTTCAATTTTTTTATCAAGATTTGCAAAAGAATCGCTTACACCTGTGAAGGCCGCTGCAACACTATTATAGCTCTTGTTAACTTCATTACCGTTTTTATCAAAGGACTTAACCATAAAAGTAGGAGCTATCCAATTTCCATTTTGATCATATCTAGCACCACCCCCAAAAGATTTTGCTACCCCAATGCCCAATTTATACAGCTGGGAACCATTGACTGCTTGACTTGATGTTGGATCAAGCGCAGCATTACGAACACCAGTAAGAACCCGCGCTTCACGAGAATTATTTGCAATATCTACTACATAGCCATCTTTGTTTGCACCAATTGTAATGGTCCCGCCAAAATCTTGCTTAACAAGTATATCACCAGTCACATTGGTCACTACATTTTCAATCTTTTTATCAAGATTTGCAAAAGAATCGCTTACACCCGTAAATGCCTCTGCAACACTATTATAGCTCTTGTTAACTTCATTACCGTTTTTATCAAAGGCCTTAACCATAAAAGTAGGAGCTATCCAGTTCCCATTTTGATCATATCCAGCACCACCCCCAAAAGATTTTGCTACCCCAATGCCCAATTTATACAGCTGGGAACCATTGACTGCTTGATTTGATGTTGGATTAAGCACAGCATTACGAACACCAGTAAGAACCCGCGCTTCACGAGAATTATTTGCAATATCTACTACATAGCCACCTTTGTTCGCACCAATTGTAATAGTCCCTCCAGAATCTTGCTTAACAAGCATATCAGACAAGATTGTTTGAAATTGCTTATCAACCTGCTGTTTCCATGTTTCCCAACCTATAAACGCAGTATTAAAAGCATTTTTAATCTCAAGCTTAAAATCAGCTTTTAAACTTTTGAATTTACGATCTACCCCTAAAAACGCAGAACCAACGTCTCTATACAGACCACCGTCAATTATATAGACCGGTGCAATACTTTTACGTATATCCGCACCACCACCAAAATAAGTTGATACATTACCCCAAAGATCACAAGCAGAAACAGGAGAAGCATTTGATAAAAAAACAGCCATTGAAACTAATGAAAGCGTTTTAATAAAAGAAAATCCATGAGGCGAACAAGAGTTTTTTAAATTACTTACTGCTGGCATTTTTGGTGTGGTATATATTTTTTTCATAATAACTTCTCCAAGTAATAAAAACATATTAAAAACATTAAAAAGACATATTCTGGCACTAGAAGCTTTTAGAAGGTCTTTTTTATAAAAGATTAGGGTTGCCATAACGGCAAAAAGGACTATCTAAGCTTTCAATGAGATTGCGATTAGTAATCCGAAGAGTAGTGATTGTTTTTTGACTTTAGGGAGGGTTTTTTTTGCAAAAACCTCTTGAATTAGGGTGTAAGAAAGACTGAAATGAATATCGAAAAAACATATTTATGCGCTATTATTTAAGTATTTTGTATCCAAGAGGCAATAAAAGGTATTTATTGCAAAGGAGTATTGGATTATTTGCTGAGTAATTTAGGATATTTAAGGTAAGATTATTGCGCTTTTATTGTAAGAATAAGCGATACATTTATAACTTTAGAGTTACATCCCTTAAAGCTATGTAGAATAGATTCGTAGTTTCTGTACGATTTTGTCATGATTATTTCCCCGCGTTTTGTAAAAACGTCTTTCGACAGCTTATTTACCTTTTATATACTATTAAGAAAAATAGCAAGAAAAAAATGAATTTAATTATTTTTTATAGAATAAGTCTTTCTAATTCATGAAATAATTCTAAAACTTATGGAAGTGCTTAACGGTCTAAATATTCTCGTTTTGATCAATGGATTTGCATTCAATCATTATCGCTACTGTATACAAAGAGAATCAAAATAGAATTTTTTAGCGTACTCTTTTATCAAAAAAGTTACATGATATATTGCTCTTTAGATTACAATTTACTGCTTTGTTAAATATTTATGTAAACCTAACTATTATCAACTTACGTTACGCACAGATAAAGTAAAAGTTACAGTTTATTTTCTTCTTTTTTGATATCCTCAAATTCATAATTTAATACTAAACTTTATATTTGTATAAAGTTTAGTATTATTAATGATCCTATTACTTGTACAATTTTTACATCTTCAAGAATAATCTTTATCTACTGTTCGATGATAAACATGCAATAACTAACCAGCTTTTCCACTGCTTCTATAAAAATTGCATAAAATACACTACTTTTTACACCTTTTCTCTTTTTTATTTTTAGTATCAATGCAGCAATTATTATTTGTAGAAATCGTTTCTTTCATCGTACAATAGCTCTCGCCCCTGTCTATCCAAGACAGGGGCGATTTTGAAAATAATAGTGAATTTTATTAATTTAGTGTGAAGCTTAATCCTACGCCTACACCCCAGCGACCTCCAGCACTTGTAACGGACAGACTAGAGCGTGTGTTTCCATCTTCAGAGGTATAACCCGCTCCAACAGCAAAGGCAGATTGGTTGAGCCATACACCCGCACCAAGTGCAACACTTAACTTTCCTGGTGTATCATTATAACGTAAATTAGACGTTGCCAATCCAATAGCCGCAGCCTGTCTTGCCTCTTTCCGGACATCCTCAATGGCATAATTTAATGTCTCAAACTTCATATCTGTATAAGCTTTGGACTCACTAACACCATTGTTGA
>NZ_LR607242.1:0-9150 GCF_902162175.1 Bartonella saheliensis | reverse complement strand
TTTTTCCTTTTTAAAGAATATCGCCCTTGAACAAGGCTGTTTTGTTGAAATCTTAGAACAAGGAGACTTTCTCTTAAAAATGGGGCTTCTAGAACGCGCACAACAGCTTGGATCGAATAAAAATGCTCCATTGCAACACAAAATCCGCCAAGATATCGAGCGATTAGCTGGTCCAGATCAAATGGGAAAATTATTTAAAGTCTTATATATGAGTGATAAAAATATACCTGTACCTCCCAGATTTTGATGCCCATAAATATTGACAAATACGCGCATTTCACACACCATTCTCTCTTTGAAAACAACCATCTTTATGAGGAAGTTTGATGAATCCTATCTCACCCCCTATCCTTGCAAAAGAGCTTTCTGCCTTACACATACACGGGATAAAACATGGTTTTTTCACACGTCAATGCGGTATTTCAAAAAGCCTCTTTCCAGGCCTTCATGTTGGACAAAGTGCCAACGATCAACCCGCACATATCGCACAAAATTGCCTTTTGATCGCCGATTACTTTAATGTTGAGGTACAAAATTTAATCATTGTCAATCAAATACACTCTTCTGAAGTTGTCGTAGCGAAACAAGCTTTTACTGATGAAGTTCCCAAAGCAGATGCTCTTGTTACCACCACACCAGGACTCGTCATCGGCATTCTTACAGCAGATTGTGGACCAGTTTTATTGGCTGATCCACAAGCAGGTGTCATCGCTGCTGCTCATGCTGGTTGGAAAGGAAGCTTAAAAGGAATTATAGAAAAAACCATCACCGTTATGGAAGGACAAGGCGCCAAAAGACAATCAATAACAGCAGTCCTTGGTCCTTGTATTGGTCCTTGCCACTACGAAGTCACAGACGAATTTTACCACCAATTTATTGATTGCGAGAGTAAATTTCAAAAATATTTTTTAAAAACAGATAAAGCTAATCACTTTCACTTTAACCTGTGGGCATTCATTCTCAATCAACTCAAAGAAGCAGGGGTTAGTGCTTCTTGTGTGGAACTTTGCACCTACCAAGATGAACAGCGTTTTTTCTCCTATCGGCGTGCAACACTCCGAAATGAACCAGATGATGAACGACAATTTTCTGCGATTATGTTGACGAGATGAAATGGGGCTTTTTTCATCTAAAGAGAATAGCAAAACTGCAAAATACAATTTTTAGCTCACGATGAAACAAAAGCTACTCTCACACACTGCGCTTTTTATCAAAAATATTTTTTTAACAAACAAAGTACGAAGGGGCTAATTATTCTTATCTCCAAAATTTGCCTGTAATGGCTAAATTTAAAACAATGTTTAAACATGAACTCTGCTTTATTCCTTGTATACAGAAAACCATATCCACACTGTTCTATAGAGTAAAAGAAAAAAGATTTAATCGATATACTTATTTCTTTATCTCATGGTGAAAAAACTTTGCTCTAAAAGCAATAAAATTTTGGAAAAAGAAAAAATAAAATACAGAGCTCTTCAATAAGAAGAGATAAAATTGTAACGCTTTTATAATTGTTTTCTTGCAATCTGATAATAAGAAGTTAAAAACCCTATCATACTCTACCGTGACGACTCAGAGGTTCCACTATGAAGCTTTTCTGCGGCAATTCTAATCCACGCCTTGCTGAAGATGTTACAAATTATTTAAATATTCCCTTAGGCAAAGCAACCGTAAAACGCTTTGCTGATCAAGAAATTTTTGTAGAATTACATGAAAATGTACGTGGACAAGATGTGTTTGTTTTACAATCCACATCCTATCCAGCCAACGATCATTTGATGGAATTGCTCATTATGATTGATGCGCTTCGCCGCTCTTCGGCGCGTCGGATTACAGCCGTCATCCCCTATTTTGGTTACGCGCGCCAAGATCGTAAACCTGGACCACGCACCCCCATTTCCGCAAAACTTGTTGCCAACCTGATTACCGAAGCAGGCGCCCACCGTGTTTTAACATTGGATCTTCATGCCGGACAAATTCAAGGTTTTTTTGATATTCCCACGGATAATCTCTATGCTGTTCCAGTTATTTCTCGCGATGTCAAAATGCATTACTCGCTTGAAAATGTTATTGTTGTTTCACCGGATGTCGGAGGGGTGGTACGCGCCCGTTCGCTTGCCAAGCGCTTAAATAGTTTGCTGGCTATTGTTGATAAACGCCGTGAACGCCCTGGTGAATCAGAGGTTATGAATATTATCGGAGATGTCTCTGGAAAAGATTGTCTTTTGCTTGATGATATTGTTGATTCCGGTGGAACACTATGCAATGCAGCAAGCGCTCTCCTAAAACACGGTGCCAATAGTGTTACGGCTTACATCACGCATGGTGTTCTTTCTGGAAATGCTATTGAGCGTATTACTCATTCAGAAATGAAAGAATTGGTTATTACAGATTCGATTATGCCAACAGAAGCCATTGAAAAAGCTCATAATATTCGCGTTTTGCCCATTGCCGATCTCATTGGAGAAGCAATCGCCAGAACAGCAGCAGAACAATCTGTCTCAAGTTTATTCGGTTAAAGTGGTGCTTTAGGATCTCCTGGTGCCGTTTCGACACCAAGATCAGGAAATGCAATGATGCGTTGACCACTAAAATGTGTATGAATAACAATGAGACCGCGCTCTTCAAAATAAGTTAAAAGCCGCCGTGCACGACTTAAAGAGTGTGTCCCATAAAGGCGGGCTAAAAATGCATCGGATGGACATGGCTTTCCACCCAATGCGGCCTGTGCCACATTCAAGAAGACTCCTTGAACATCATCTTCCAAACTTTCTGATATCTGCAAAATATGTTTCCAATGTTCACTTACAGCGGTTTCTTCATCAACACAAGCTTGGGCAATCGCCAATTTACGCCGAAATTGTGAGAGATTAAAAGGAACCTTAGACATACCATGGATACGACAACGAACTGAAAAATCTTGATAAAGCACCGCTGTTGAACGATAAAAAGCCTCAGGATCCTCAAGAATTTCCCGAATAACATGTTCTGCTTGACACTCTCGCTCAACATCAGAAAGTTCAGGAAATAAACTTAGGTTTTCTTCTAAGTCCTCTTGTTTTTTATGCACCACCTCCTCTAACATCTCGTGCATTGATTTTTCTCTCACAGGCTCTCGTATTTGTTTAAATGGCGTTAAAATTTCCTCTGGTGAAGCCGTAAAAACCAGTTCTTTTGCATCTATGTGCTCTGTTGGAAGTGGCATTAATTTAGGGCTAGAAGAGCGTGCTAAAGTTTCAACTGAACCAATGATAATTGGTAAGGGACGCCTTGATAAAGCAGGACCTAAAGCGATAAAATGTCCCCGCTCAAGATCTCTAAACATTTCCGCTTGACGACGCTCCATCCCCAAAAGATCAGCCGCACGCATCATATCAATATCTAAAAAAGTTCGACCTATTAAAAAATTTGAAGCTTCAGCAGCAACATTTTTGGCAAGCTTAGCCAAACGTTGTGTTGCAATAACACCAGCAAGCCCCCGTTTACGTCCTCGACACATAAGGTTGGTCATAGCACTCAGAGAAATTTTACGCGCTTCATCAGAAACTTCTCCTGCCGCAGTTGGAGCAAACAATTGTGCCTCATCAACCACCACAAGCATAGGATACCAATAATCACGTTCCACATCAAACAGTGCCCCAAGGAAAGCCCCCACAGCACGCATCTGTTGTTCTGTATCTAAACCTTCAAGATTGAACACCACAGAAACCCGATGTTGACGAATGCGATGAGCAATACGCGTTAGTTCTAATTCGCTGCGTTGAGCCTCTACAATAACATGACCAAATTTATCGGCCAAAGTGATAAAATCGCCTTCTGGATCAATCACGCAGTGCTGCACCCACTTAGCACTTTGTTCTAAAAGACGACGTAAAAGATGTGATTTTCCTGAACCGGAATTACCTTGTACCAAAAGACGTGTCGCCAATAATTCTTCCAAGTCAAGAAGCGCTGGCGTCGATTTATGCAAAGCACGACTCTCTGACATCTCACCCAAGGCAATCTCAACCTTCATAACATCTCCAGTGTTTGATTTTAAACATATTAGCGCCTATTGGTTGATTCTCTATCCGCATAGCAATTTGTAACATTTCCTCCTTTTTAACGGTAGAAATCATCGATTTTTCCCACAACTCTTGCATCTGCGCGAAGTTTGAATTATAGAACAAGCTTCTACGTAGACACCCTTGGAGGCAGCGTAGAATGGAGCAATCGCTGTTTTCTAGCGCATATCTTCATATCCATGCAAAAACTGTTATTGTTTTTGAAGGATCTCCAATCATGTAAATAAGGACTTAAATTATGAGTAAAAGCTACACTCTTAAGGCCGAAAAACGCGAGCGGGTTGGTAAGGGGTCCTCCCGTGAACTTCGCCGCAACGGTCTTATCCCTGCTGTCATTTATGGTGAAAAACAACCTCCTTTGGCAATAACCGTTCCCTATAAAGAAATTTTCTACAAAATCCACGCCGGTGGCTTTCGGACCACCATTGCAACGATTGTTCTCGACAAGCAAAAAATTATGGTCTTGCCAAAAGATTACCAATTGGATCCTGTGCGTGACTTTCCTCTCCACGTCGATTTCCTCCGTATTTCAGCAAAATCTGTTGTAGAAGTGAATATTCCTGTCCACTTCCTCAATGAAGATACAGCACCTGGACTTAAAAAGGGTGGTGTCCTCAATATTGTTCGCCACGAAATTGAATGTACCGCTCCAGCAAATGCTATTCCTGAAGCCATTGAAATTGACCTCTCTAGCTATTCTATTGGTGATTCTATCCACATTTCAGCTGTGCAACTGCCAAAAGATGTGACACCCATTATCCAAGATCGGGACTTTACCATTGCAACCATTGCAGCGCCTGCTGGCATGGATGTCAGTGATGAAACTTCCGAACAAGAAAAGGATGAAGACGAGGCGCAAACTTCATAAAACTCAACAGGCGGGAATTTTCCCGCCTTAATTTATGAGACGTATACTCCCCTCACACTTTGACTGAAGGTACATATGTGGCTTATTGCTGGTCTTGGAAATCCTGGTTTGCAATATCAAAATAACCGCCATAATATCGGTTTTATGGCTATTGATGCTATTTATCAGTCCTTTTCTTTTTCTCCATGGTCAAAGAAGTTTCAAGCAGAAATCTCTAGTGGTTTCATAAATAATGAAAAAATTTTTCTTATTAAACCGCAAACCTTCATGAATCTCTCCGGCCAAGCCATTGGTGAAGCCTTGCGATTTTATAAATTAGATTTAAAGAGTTTGATCATTATTTATGATGAGTTAGACCTATCACCGGGAAAAGTCCGTGTAAAAATCGGAGGAGGAAATAATGGGCATAATGGTATTAAGTCTATTGATGCCCATTGTGGTACCGACTATTGTCGCATACGTATAGGTATTGGTCATCCTGGAAGTAAAGAACTTGTTCATCATCATGTTTTAGGAAATTTTACCAAATCTGATCAAGAATGGTTGCTCCCTCTCTTAAATACCATTGCAAAAAATATTGCTCTCCTCATAAAGGGTAACAAATCTCTCTTTATGAGTGAAGTTTCACAAACAATAAAAAATAAAAACTTACTCTAATCTTTTATTTCTCTCATCGGTAAAAAATCAACATTTCTCTATAGAAATTTTATATAATATATTGATTTATAAAATTAATTTTCTGTATGCTAAATAAATACACTCAATATAGTAAGATTTATTTCAAGTCTATTGATAATGAAACAATCAAAACCATTCGCTTACACCTCACAAATTGGAAAGGTATACAGATAAAAACCCTTGAAAAAAGAAAAAAATGCTTCTTATAAAACTTCTCAAAGGAAAAACCTGTTTGGGCAATATGAAAATCTGGCAAATAAAATAATGATATTGGTGCAGACTTTTTGAAAAAGAAAGATCTATACTCTCTTTTTGGAGAAAGAGAAGATTGAACAGCAAACCAAAATACTCAAATGGCTTTTTCCAATCTTCTCCCTAAAATTAAAAATCATTTGGCTGAATGGTTGACTCTAGCGGATCGTAGCCATTTGATTGTTGACTGTAAACTGTAGGAACACTCCTATTGTTTTGTAACACCACAACGCGCGAACCAACGGGAACACGATCATAAAGATCAATAATATCTTGATTAAGCAAGCGGATACATCCACTTGAAATAGCACGTCCTATTGACCAAGATTCATGTGAGCCATGAATACGGAAAAGTGTATCTTTCCCATTTTTGAAAAGGTAAAGTGCTCGCGCGCCCAATGGATTATCAGGTCCTGGTGGCATTCCTTTCCCCAAATGCCCATAACGTTCTGGTTCTCGAGCCATCATTGCTGCAGTAGGCGCCCAATTTGGCCAGCGACGCTTGCGCTGTACAACCCCCTCACCTTCAAATGCTAGGCCTTCCTTACCGACGCCAATCCCATAGCGTAAAGCTTTTCCATTTTCACCAATAAGGTAAAGAAAACATTCTTGCGTATCGATAACCAACGTTCCAGGTGGATAAGATGTATAATAAATCACTTCTTGTCGCCAAAACTTTGGATCAATTGTTGTAAGATCAACAGCAGGTAATGGATAAGTTTCATTCGTTACAGGACCGTACAAAGCCTGTATTTCCGGTGGAATGTATCGAGCTTGTTGAACAGAAGCCGATGACATATCTGATTGATGTGTTGTAGCACATCCAGCTAAAGCTAAAAGTGCTGCAATTAAAAAGGCACAACGAGATAACACTCTTCTATTTTCTCCCATTAATTATTTACGCAGATTTGCGTATCATGAAAAACTTAGCACACTATTAACATTAACTGGAAGTTTTCTTAATTATTAAGTTTAAGAAGAACTTTAAAAGATAAAAAAAACAGGTTATTCATTGCTGTAGACTTTTTTCTCACTTATCACAATACAAAGGCTATAACTCTTCTGAAAATATGCTATAAAAAATTTTTATCTTAGCCATAAAATCAATAGAAAAGAAAGATTCTCATGGGCTTTAAATGCGGTATTGTCGGATTACCTAATGTTGGAAAATCAACTCTTTTTAATGCGCTCACAAAAACAGCCACTGCACAGGCTGCCAATTATCCTTTTTGTACCATTGAACCCAACACCGGTGAAGTTGCTGTGCCAGATTTGCGGATGGAGAAAATTGCTTCCATCGCTGGTTCAAAAGAAATTATTCCCACACGCATCAGTTTTGTCGACATTGCTGGGCTTGTGCGCGGCGCTTCAAAAGGGGAAGGTTTAGGCAATAAATTTTTAGCCAATATCCGTGAGGTTGATGCCATTATTCATGTTTTACGCTGTTTTCAAGATGATGATATTACCCATGTAGAAGGACGCATTGATCCCATTTCTGATGCTACAACTGTTGAAACAGAACTTATGCTTGCGGATCTTGAAAGTTTGGAGCGACGAATCATACAAATTCGCAAACGTGCCACTGGAAAAGATAAAGAAGCTCTTACTATTCTACCCGTTATGGAAGCAGCCTTAAATTTACTCCAAAAAGGAAATCCTGTTCGATTATTGCTTAAAGATATCTCTTCCGAAGAACGCCGCATCCTTGAGAGTTTAAATCTTCTCACTTCTAAACCCGTCCTCTATGTGTGCAATGTAAGTGAAAATGACGCTGCTCATGGAAATAACTTCACACAAATGGTCGAAAAAATGGCAACAGAGCAAAATGCTCAAAGCATTATCATTTCTGCTTCTATCGAAGCTGAAATCACGCAACTTAATGAGACAGAAGCTTTAGAATATCTTAATGCCCTAGAGCTCTTTGAACCAAGTCTAAACCGCCTTATTCGTGCTGGCTACTCTTTACTAGATCTCATTACTTATTTCACCTGTGGTCCGAAGGAAACACGTGCATGGACAATCAGACGTGGCACTAAAGCCCCCCAAGCAGCCGGTGTTATCCATTCAGATTTCGAACGTGGTTTCATTCGCGCTCAAACCATTAGCTACGAAGATTATATTACCTTAGGAGGAGAAAACGGTGCAAAAGAAGCAGGGAAAGCCCGTGATGAAGGTAAAGAATATATTGTGCAAGACGGCGATGTTATGTTGTTTAAACATAATACTTAAATAATTGCTCTCTTTTAATATTTTGTGCCTTTTAAGCAAATAAAGAGTAGGGATAGGATTTACAAATATCCCTATCTATAAGGCTTTAAGGGTTAGATATTCTGTTGAAAGTATTTTAAAGCTGCACAAAACGTATAGAATATTTTTCTTTCAAACAAATTGAAATCATTAAGATCTAATCTCAATTTTCCTTTGAGTTCTAAAAAAAACAAAAAGAGATTCTTGCCTAAAGTTTTTACATTTCTCAAATACTCTGTATAAAAAAACAGTGCCATCACATGTTATGACAGCAACTGTTCTAATCTGACAATGGAAACACGAAATTAGCGAGCCCAACGTCCTTCGTATTTAAATGTTGGAGCGTCCTTTAAAGAATCTTTTGTCACATTCGTAATAAGTTTCCACTTACCATAATCATTTGTCATCTGGATTGTTTCTGGAGAAACGATCACATAACTCTCCCCTATGCCAAGAAAACCACCAACAGCAACCACAAACCCCGCAATATTATTTTCACGTAGAATAATATCTTTTACTTCACCAATATTTTCGTCTTCTATATTATAGACATTGGCACCTATAAGGCTGGAAGCAACAAAATCCGTTGCTAAAGGTGTTACATAGCGCACAGACTTATCAATCCCTACCTGTACAATACCCGTTGAAGAAATTATTTCAGGTTTAGAAGGCACTTCAAAAGACTGAGCATAAGTACTATAAACCATCAAAATTGACATAAGGGTAGTACATACAATTTTTTTCATTTTAACATCTCCGTTTTTACTTTGCTTTTACTTTATAAAACATCAATGCATCATAATCAGAATTGTTCCTTATGCTCTTTATACTCTTTCAAGACCAGTTCCCATAATTTTTTCTTCTATTCTTTTGCTTTCTCCTTTCATTTTTTTTCTAAACCACGCCAGAGATGGGCTTTTAAAATATAAACAAGCCCTCCAAAAAGGATCAAAAATAAGATAACACGAAAACCAGTTTTTTTACGAATTTCCATATGAGGATCAGCAGCCCACATTAAAAAAGCAGAAACATCACGTGCAT
>NZ_LR607241.1:6443-9192 GCF_902162175.1 Bartonella saheliensis | reverse complement strand
CCAATCCCCTCTTTTAATGCTTCAACACACCAGCGTTGCCATAAAAAAGAATGACGACGCCTTGTACCAAAATCAGATATTTTAATATCAGGTAATTTTTTGAGACGTTCAACTTTACTCCACATTTTTGCTTTAGCACGTGCATAAAGCACATCGAGAGCAAAACGATCGAGGTTTTTCATAGCGGCACGTGAACGTAATTCACTGATAATAGCAAGAGCGGGGATTTCCCACATGGAGCTATGAGCCCACGGACCGTGAAAATGAAGGATATATTGGCCATTTTTGCGGGTAAGTTCATATTCTGGTAATTGGAAGTTCTCAAGCCAATGAAGAAAATCTGGTTCGAAAATTTGTTTCCGTCCGTAAAATGTATTACCAGCAAGCCAAATCATTTCTTTTTTCGTAAAGCGCAAGGTAAGAGCGTGATCAAGTTGGGCACGCAGTTCACTCTCATCAATATCATCGGCAAGACGTATTGTTTTTGTGCGGTTTATAAGGGAGAAGGTAACATTGACATGAGGATAAAGTCCCCAGATCATTTGTACCATAAGAAGTTTATAAAAATCCGTATCGAGCAGTGAACGAATAATAGGATCGAGTTTCCAGGTATGATTATAAACACGCCTCGCAATATCTGGATGATTCATAACCCTCGTTCTTTCAGTTTCATCAAATCTAAAATTATTGTGCTCCAACAAAGTCCATATAGGAATGAGAGAAACTATAACAACTCTAAGACTTTGGGCAAGAATAAAAAAGTATTTTATTTTTTCTGTTTTGAAGATTTAAGAATACATATGATTTCATGCTTTCCTATTTTTTGTAATGGTATTCTTGTATGAATCTCGGCATATTTTTTACCATCAACATGAAGCACATTTTCAGTTCCCCATTTCATTTTAATGGTATAAACAGCATCATGAAATTTCATTTTTACTTCACATTCGTGCCAGAAGGAAGGCAAATGTGGATCTAAGAATAATTGGTCATCCTGACGATTAATTCCAAGAATGGCTTGTGTTGCAGCGCGGTAGAACCATCCTGCCGAACCTGTATACCATGTCCAACCACCTTGTCCACGATATGGTTCAACAGCATAAATATCGGCAGCCATAACATAAGGTTCAACACGATAAGTTTCAGGATTTTTTCCATGGGTAATTGGGTTAATCATAGAAAATAAAGCATAAGCTTTATCATTTTCACCCATTTGCGCAAGCGCCAAAATATTCCAAATAGCACCATGCGTATATTGACCCCCGTTTTCTCGAATACCTGGAGGATAACCTTTTATATAACCAGGTTCGAGAGTTGTTTTATCGAAAGGTGGCCAGAAAAGACGTATAAGACCGCCTTTTGCATCATACAGCTGTTCAAGCATTGAGGTCATTGCTTGTTTTTGGCGTTCAAGCGATGCCATTTGCGAAAGAACAGCCCAAGATTGGGCAATAGTATCAATTTTGCATTCATCATTGATTTGAGAACCAAGGGGCGTTCCATCATCAAAATAACCACGCCGATACCAAGCACCATCCCAAGCATTTTCTTCTAAGGATTTGGTTAAACATTCAAGATATGTACTCCATGCTGCAACATGGGTGTTGTCATTGCGTTTTTTGGCGAGGGGGATAAATGCTTGTAGTGTAGTACCAAGAAACCATCCCAACCAAGTACTTTCACCTTTGCCGTGTGCACCCACTAAATTCATACCATCATTCCAATCGCCGCTCAAAATAAGGGGGAGTCCATGTGGTCCACAGCGTTTAATGGCAAGATCTAAAGCCAAAGCACAATGTTCATAAATTGTTGCGATCTTTGAGGATTGCATGGGCTTAAAATAAGCGTCTTGTTGTTCATTGTAGAGAGAAGTACCTTCAATAAAAGCAATAGGGGTATCAAGAAATATGTTATCACCAGTGGTGTTGACATAAAGTGCTGTTCCATAGGCCAGCCAGACGATATCATCAGAAATACGTGTGCGAACACCCGCACTTGTCTCAGGCAACCACCAATGTTGTACATCACCTTCGAGAAATTGACGTGCTACGGCGTTTAACAACTGTTCACGCGCCAACTGTGGGTTCAAGAATAACAAGGACAAGCTGTCTTGTAATTGGTCGCGAAAACCAAATGCACCACTTGCTTGATAAAAGGCAGCACGTGCCATCATACGGCAAGCGTAAATTTGATAAGGAAGCCAATGATTGACCATAAGATCAAAAGAGGGATCAGGTGTTTTGACTTGGAATGGGGAAACAAAATCATGCCATTGCTGTTTTTGTTGTGTGAGCAGAATTTCAAAATCACTTGCACGCACGTTGTCTAATAATTTTTCCGCTTCTTGCCTATTTTCGGCACTTCCAAGATAAAAAATGATTTCTTTTGTTTGCCCTGGGAGAAGATCAATATCATAGGAAAATGCAGAGCAAGGATCACCTCCTGCTTCAACTGTATTTGAAAGAGGAGCTGCTTTACGGATTGCGTAAGGATGTTTCACTGTTCCTGTGAGGCCGATAAATTCAGTACGATCAGTGGTTGTACTTGTCGGCATTTGGGAAGCTGCTAAAAATGCCACTTGTTGCGATTTTTCGATGTGATAGGGATTTTGGATAAAATGTGCACCACGCATAAGATCATAGCAAGGGAGTATGAAAGGTGCATATTTTGTACGGATATTGCCTAAAACCCATTCAACGTAATGATAAAGGCGTAAACACCGTATTTTTTTTCCGTCGTTTTTGAGAAT
>NZ_LR607241.1:0-5915 GCF_902162175.1 Bartonella saheliensis | reverse complement strand
CCGTTCCAATATTTTAGGTCGTTTCCATCAATGGGAAAAGTGCTGTGTTTTTGTTGACCGATAAGACCAAGAGCAGCAAAGAGGCTTTGCTCCGTTGATATTATATTTTGTCGTTCGTGATGATGTTTTTGATCATTTAACTGATAATAGGATTCTTGATGATCTTGATAGATTGTGAGATCAAAGTCATTATTGTCAAGTTGTTTGAGTTGTTCAGACAAAGACCCATTTTGCGCATCAAGGATCATACGTGCTGAGGCAAGAAGCGTTTTAAAACTCTGTTCACTCATTTGATCTCGTCGAATCGTGAAAATATGTTGGCGTTCGTCCGTATCATGCGTGCGATGGCGATAAGTTTCGCATACCCATTCAATGGCATGTTGTGTATTTTGTATGTAGGAAAATGCTTGTTCATTGAGAATAACCAGATCCACAATAAGTCCACGCATACGCCAATATTCATGTGCTTTAAGAAGTTCACGCAGGACAGAAATATCTCCCTCATTATCTAACCGGAGAAGACAGAGTGGAATATCTCCTGAAATGGACATGGGCCAAAGATCAGATTGTTTACCAAGATTGTTTGCTAAATTTTTTGGAGAAAGACGCCATGTTCTCTCAGGATAGATAAGTGGTGTTGCATATTTTTGATAAGCCATAGCTTCTTTAAGGCTGATACCACTTTGATAGAGCGAGACTTGTGAGCGTGTCCATGCCATTGAAAATTCTTGCTGAAATATGTTTGGTTGCTGATAATGTTTAATAGCATTATGCAATGTTTCTTTGGTATGGGCAGCAAAAGTCCAAAAAATGAGTTCAACTTTTTCATGTGCTGGAATTTTTACACGGCATCGCAGTGAAATGATGGGGTCAAGAACACAACCTTGACTGTTACTAAAACGCGCATTTTTGTCAAATGCAGCAGGTCGATGAATGGATCGCCCCCGACCAATAAACAGCGACCGATCTGTTTCAGCTTCTGTTTCTTGTATACTATCACCAGTAACAAAATGGGCAATATGGATTTCAGAGTCACTGGGAGAGCGTTTGCGCCTTTTGGCAAAAATTGTTGTATTTCCTTTAGCAATTTCTGTTTCTATAAACATACGTGAAAAAGCGGGATGAGCCTGGTCTGCATCCATTGTTGCGAGAGCAAGTTCACCATAAGAGGTCACTTCAATGAGTCGGTCTTTGCTTGTTGTATTGATAAGTTGAATACGTCTGCCTTCACCGCAGCTTTCAGATGTAATAAGACATTCAAGTGTTGATTTGATGCCATCAACTATTTTTGTGTATTCAGCTTTTTCATCGGTAAAAATGCAGACTGCTTCTTCTTCAACAACGCGTGTTGGTTCGCTGGTTACAGACCACCAACGGCCACTATCTGTATCACGGAGAAAGAATAAAGTTCCTTGTTGATCTTCTGTTGCATCGGGAAGAAAGCGCGTAATCGCATAATCATGCCAACGGCTGTAACCAGAACCATTGGCTGTCAACATTGTAGAATAGGAACCGTTGGATAATAGCAAAGTTGCACGTGGTTTAAGCAGTGGGTTCTTTATAATGCGCAAAGGAGCACCGTCGAATTCTTGATAATTATGGCGCATGCGATGAATCACTTTGCTATGAATGATGGGAATTTGATGCGGCGCTCTTTCTTGTAATAAAAATTGAATTGCTTCAATGATTGGATCACGGTGAAAGCGATCACGCATCCGTCCTTGAAAAATAACATTATTGATAGCAAGAATGGACATGCCATGATGGTGCGCGTAATAATTGCGTACCACAGCATATTTCTCTCCTGTTTTTAGGCGCGCGGGGGTAAAGTCAAGAGAATCATAATAACCATATGTTCCTAAAGCTCCAAGACTACGTAAATATTTTAAATTGGTTACGGTTTGGTCAGGGACATATTGTGCTGCTAAAAGACTGGCATAGGGAGCAATAACAGTATTGCGTGAGAGACCACGTTGGAGCCCGAGGCTTGGAACACCAAAATGAGCATATTGATAATTCATTAAGTGATCACGAGCGTTAAATGCAGCTTCTGAAATTCCCCAAGGCAATCCTCGTTTATGGGCGTATTGTATTTGATGATGAATAATCAGTCGATTGGTTTGATCGAGGAGAGATCCCAAAGGTTCGTGCATAACAAGGGATGGCATGAGATATTCGAACATAGAGCCAGACCATGATAACAGTGCACCTTTCCAACCAATGGGGATAAGGAGTCGGCCAAGATGAAACCAATGTTTTACTTTTATATCGCCTTTTGCGATAGCAAAAAGACTTGCAAGGCGTGCTTCTGAAGCGAGTAGGTCATAACAATTTTCATCGAGTTTGTTTTCTTGAACACGATATCCAATGGACAAAAGATGCCGTTCAGGTTGCTCTAAAAAGTCGAATTTCATATCAAAGGCGATTTGCCTCGCTTCTATAGCCAAGCTATTCAATTTTTTATATAATTTTTCACTATCATAATCACGAGTAGTATCATGGTGATGCGCTTCACAGGTTTCTACAAGATATTTTGCCCAAGAGAGTGCTTGAGTAGATTTTATCGTTTGAATTTTTTGATGAAGTTCCTCTATTAAGTACACAAGATCACGAGCAATAAGTGACAGTTCTGTCAATTGAGAAGTGATGGTGTTTGGGGTTTTTATAACAGCATTCATACAGTGATCAAAATGAGCAATCTGCTCTTCTATTTTTTGACGTAAGGAATGCAAAATGGGTTGATCATCCAGAATTTCTTTAACAGTTTCTTCCAAAAGAGCATGAACATCACACAAACCTGCTTGATCACTTTGAAGAAAAATATCAGGTTTTTCAGCCCATTCCCTTAAGGCTGAAGCAAGGGTTAGCAGATGGCCAGCAAGATTTCCTGAATCAACAGTTGACACATAAGTGGGTAAGAGAGGTTTGAGTGTATCTGTTTCATACCAGTTATAAAGATGTCCGCGGAATTTTTCCATTTTTGCAAGAGAGTTTAATGTACATTCAATGCGGGTTATGGTTTCTTGACAACTAATCCAGCCAAAGTCACGTGCAGCAATAACAGAAAGCAGATAAAGCCCAATATTGGTAGGGGATGTGCGTTGTGCAATCAGAGGTTTGGGATCTTCTTGAAAATTATCGGGGGGTAAATAATTGCTTTTCGCATTGACGAAGGTTGCATAATAAAGCCATGTCTGTCGTGCAATAGACCGTAGCATTTTTTTATCTTCAGGAGAGCTATGAAGGGTGTCTTGAAATGTTGAAGGTTGACTGACCCACCACGCAATAAAGGGTGAAAAAAACCATGCAAATCCAAACGGCAAGGCAATAAAGCTTGCAAAATTATGAGAAAAGAGAGGCAGTGCTATGGCAAGAATACCCATAAGCGCTGCTGGCCACATGGCAAAGATATAGAAACCAAGACTATTGGGAGTAGATTTTGTTGCGGCAGAAGTTTTCCATTCAAGCAAGTGCTGTTTTGAAATCATCATGCGGTAGAGTGCGCGGATAATCGCATCAGTTATAAAATAAGCAGAATGAGCAAGAAATGTGATTTTAAGAAATATATATGCCTTTATAAGGATAGTTTTATGCAAAACTAATTGAAAATACCCACGCAAAGAATAATCAATATTGGATGGAACAAGTGTTTGTAATACCCCCAAAATTGGCGAAATGAAGAGACTGAGTAGCAAAAATATTTGCCAGATGACTGCGCTCTTTAAGGGTAAAAGCAACCATCCTGAAAAGGCGGCAATGAGCCACATAAGTGGTGTAAGAGAACGACGCAGATTATCTTGCATTTTCCAACGTGTCGTAGCACTAATTTGACGAGGGAAGAAGAGATAAGGGAGGAGTTGCCAATCCCCACGAATCCAACGGTGATAACGCGCAACATCCACATTATAAGCTGTTGGATAATCCTCAATGACCTCTACATCACTTACCAATGCAGTACGTGCATATCCTCCTTCTAAAAGGTCATGACTGAGAACAGTATTTTCTTTAATTTTTCCATTGAGTGCTTGTTGAAAGGCATCAATATGATAAAGACCTTTGCCAATAAAAGTCCCTTCTCCCAAAAGATCTTGATAGGTATCAGAAACAGCAAAGACATAAGGATCAATACCGCGATTGGTAGAAAAAACCCGTTGCAACATTGATGTTTCTTTTCCTGTAGTAAGAGAAGGAGTAATACGGGGTTGTAAAATGCTATAGCCTTTTACAACTTTCTCATTGCGTGGATCAAAAATGGGGTGGTTGAGGGGATGGTTAAGTTTCCCAACGAGTTTTGTAACACATTCAGGTGTCAGTCGTGTATCGGCATCCAGCGTCATAACAAAGCGGCAATCCCTGGGAATATGCTGATTTGGGGGATAAAAGCTTGTTTTTTTATTACCCCTTAATAACAGATTGAGTTCATGAAGCTTGCCACGCTTGCGCTCCCATCCCATCCAGCATTTTTCATTAGGGTTATAAAGGCGCCGACGGTGTAAAAGGAAAAAAAGAGGGATATCATCACGCCGATAACGGCAATTCAGTTTATCGATACTTTTTTGCGCATAATGCAACAAGTCAAGATCATCTTGTGTTTGCTCGAAGGGAGAGTCTACCCAATCTGTGATAAGTGCAAAATGGACGGCGCCTTTAGGATTGGAAAGATAGTGCACTTCAAGATTGTGCACTTGCTCATCAATAGAGTCGCGTGAGGTGATTAAAGTAGGCACAACAACCATTGTGCGTGCATATTCCGGAATACCCTCTTTATATTCATAACCAATGAGTTGTTTTGAGGGAATAATCCATGAAACAACAGTATTGAAAAAGGCAAAAGCAGCATCCATAGCAGGAAACAATGCTAAGGCAGTGAAAAGAAGAGAGATCCACTGCGTTGAGGATGTTTGTAAAAGAGCGTAGATTGCAAGCAAAAGAATAAGCGTGAGACAAGAAACAGGAATAGCAATATTGCTTATCTTTGAGCAGCGGAAAAATCGTCCCCATTTTATAAGCAAAGGTGGGGTATAGCCACATGCTTTTTCAAAACGATGTCGCCCATCACCAACAAGATACCAGCCAACAGAAGAGTAAAGAGCTGTATCTTCAGAAGGAGAATGTACTATTTCTACAGCTTTATGTGCAACTTCTTGTTCACTAAGAGGCGAAAAGCGTGCAATTTTTTCGATGACTTGTCGATAAATATTGCGTGAGTGGGCATCAATTTCGGAAAAATCGCTCGTTTCATATAAAATAGAGTCTACAGAACTAACAGTTTCGAACCATACTGTCCAATCAACATCACCAAGTGCTTTAAGAGTACGAATAATATTGCCCATGGTTACACCATCTGCTGCTTGGCGTGTATGTTCATCGGTTGTGGCAATTTCTAGACTGCTACCTTGGCTTTGTAATTGCTGTTCCAGCCAATTTAATGCGGTTGTTGAATCGACAGATGCACTGCGTAGACGATAAAATAAATGTGCTGAAAAGCTTGGATAAGCGGTGAATGGTGCATAACGTGTGAGAAGAGTATGTAATTTTGTTGCATTATCAGTGAGGGCAATTTTATCTGCAACTTGGTGGGCAAGATGGCGCATAGAGCGTGTTTGTTCAATACGCAGTGCAAGACGACGGACATTTTCAATGAGCAACATCTGTAGAACAGAAGGAAGCGCCCATAATTCACCAATTTTGAGAGCACAAATTTCTTGGAATCCATTGATCATAGCCGTGAGTGTTTTTTGTGAAAATCTGCTATCGGTATGGGCAATATAAAGCCAAGCTAAAGCAAAGATACGTGGTATGTCTTCCTTTTGTTTATAAAGAGGAAGCTGTTTGATACAGGATTTAGATAAGTTACGGCGTAGCTGTTGTATTGTTTGGTCAATGGTGTAGTGATTATCAAGGAGCCATTGAGC
>NZ_LR607240.1:0-9701 GCF_902162175.1 Bartonella saheliensis | reverse complement strand
TGATAAGGAATACCGTCGACAAAAATGTTAAAATATTTCAAAACTCTTGGTAAAACAGGGATAGTCATTAAAAAATCTCCTCTAGGTAATCATTGATGATTTGTGAACGGAAGGTGATGTGTTCTGCAGGTGTTGTGGGCGTGAACTCTACATTGAAATAGACTCTGCCATCTTCAATAGCACTTGCTGTATTAAGCTCTAGATCTGGTGTACAGCGTCCCCCAAGAATGGCGCCTTGCGCTTTTAAATCACGCAAATAAGCATTGACGCTTTCACTCACATCATTCAGATAAGTCTTTTTAATATTGCGGTCGACCGCCCATAGATGTCCGCGTAAAATGGCATCATTGATCATATCGGCAGTGCGTACTACCGATAAAAAGGCAAATTTGGTATCGCTTGAAAGGGTGCGATTGCCCCAGAGGCGATAGCCGTTTTCTCGAATAATGGTTGTGATATTTTGTTCATTGAGAAGATTAGCGCGACTTGCACGATCACCAATGGAGAAATCAATGGGGCGCGCAGTTCCTACAATTCCATTGATCACTTTATTGGAAGGGGAATGCCAAAAGCCATTGGCAAAATCATTTTTGGCAATGACCCCAGCAACTGCTGCACTTGCTGGCTCTTCTAAGATCTTGCCATTGCGATTGACCTTTACAAATGGATCAATGAGAAGGGCGCGTTTTGAATCAAAATCCTTTGCTGCGCTAAGAGCTGCTTCATCTGTTGTGTTTGGGGCATCAATTACCACAATGGCGCGCAAACGTTCGGCAATGCCAATCAACTCTGCCGCAACGGGATTAGAGGTTGTACTGATCTCAGTTTTGGCGCTATCACCCGTTCCATTAGTGGTTACACTGGAAGGGCGTTGATGGGTAAAGCCTGGCGCAATCAGAATACGTGGTGTTTGTCCCACAACGGATTGTGCTCCAATGAAAGCGTGAACACCTTCATAGGCGCCATGTTCGTTCACACCACCTAGAATGTTGGTGAGTGTTGCTTCTTCATTGTCTCCTTCTTTCACACGGATAACAACAACAATAGCTCCCACTTGCTTGAAAATAAGATCAAGAGCATTGGGTAAAGTACCACGTCGTTTACCTGTTTTATCTAGTTTTGCAGCTTGTGAAAGAGAGCCTGCGACCAAAACCGGTGTGTTAAGAGGAAAGGCTTGTTCATCGGCATCGGGTGCTGTGCCAATAATTCCGATAACGCCAGACTGAACTGCACGAAGGGGGCGTGTGCCGTCATCAACCTCGACGATTTCAACACCGTGTAGAAAACCTGTTGCCATTTTATGCTCCTTTAAAATAGTGGCGAATGAAATGAAGATGAAAAATGAGAGGTGAAGAGCAGTGTTTTTCAATGCTCGGCATCCAAAGATGAAATTAATAAAAATATCAAAAGTATCTTAACATTATTTGTGTAATCTGTATTTTCGAATCAGGCGCCTAAGAAACACCTTAAAATACCAAGCGGACGGATTGCCGATACAATCTTTTTCCGTACATTAAAGATTTTGACTCATTATATGTCTATAGCATATAGTGGTCTTATCGGGTGTAGCTATGTCATACAATACCCTTACGGGAAAAACATAGCGACGGACTTGGTACCGTGTTTCTTAGCACCCGATACCCTTTTAGGGTGTCATTAAGAAACAATTTACTACCAAGGAGTTCACATGAACACTCTTATAAAAATTACAGAAAATGTTGCTAACGATGCAACAGTTCAAACTATGTCCAGCATTGAAATTGCGGAGGTATGTAGTAAGAAGCATAAAAATGTTATGCGTGATATTAAGCAAATATTTAGCGAGCTCAAATTTGAGCCGGCTAAATTTTTAAGTAGTTATATTGATGAACAAGGAAAAACACGCCCTTGTTATAACCTCCCCAAGCGTGAATGTTTAATTCTTGTTTCTGGTTACAGCACTGTCTTACGAGCAAAAATAATTGACCGTTGGCAAGAATTGGAAAAGCAAGTTGCTGTTCCACAAGTTGATTATTCAACTCCTCAAGCCTTACTTGGCGTCTTAAATCATCTACAAAGTCAAATCGAACAGAAAGATCATGTGATTGCAGAATTGACTCCGAAAGCAGAAGCTTTAGAAGGCTTAAAACGCTCTGATGGTTTGTTTGGTCTTATTGAAGCTGCAAAGATGTTAGAGGTATGACCAAAAGATTTGACCGATTATTTGCGTAAACACGATTGGGTCTATCGACGGGCTCCAGGGGCACCTTTGTTACCCTATCAAGATAAAATAAAGAAAGGTTTTATGGATTGCCCTGCGATTACCATTCAAAGACCCGATGGTACAGAAAAGGTCCTTCCTTCCACGAAAATCACCTCAAGAGGATTGGCATGTTTAAGAGAGAAAATCCATGGAGGTGTACAATGAATACCAGTATCGATTTTTTATGTGATTTGTGGATGGCGTTGTATCAGTTTTCTGATCGTGATGATATTGAAGACAAGGCTTTTAATACTCTCATTGAGACTATGGATGCGATAGAAAAAGCTTTAATTTTTAAGCTTCAAAATGAAACCCCAAATGCACTGAAAATTTTGGCAATGATTACAAATTTTGGAACTTTAAGACCACCTCCGATTATAGAGTCTTTGTTAAAATCTTACGAACCTAACTTAGACAGCCCCATTAAAAAGGTTGCTTAATTAAAAACATGGTTCATCTCCCCATCTTTAGGGTGGGGAGAAGGTCATGAATGGCTATGTTCCATTTGCGCATTCATTTCGCTAGCTGTTAGTGTTGGAATAGAAGAGACATCAATATCGCGCTCTGCATGCCAAGCATCATAATTGGCTTGCATACGTAACCATATACCTGCTCCATCACCAAACATTTTTCCAAGGCAAGCAGAAATCGCAGGAGAAACAGGCTTTTTTGCCTTCAGGATATCATAAAGATGTTGGCGTGATATACCGATCATCTGTGCAATTTCTAATTTTGTTTTGCCGGTTTCAGGAATAATATCTGCTAAAACTTCTCCTGGATGAGTAGGGCAACGGTTTTTATCTCTTTGTGCAGGAATGTCATTCATAACTGTATCCTTAGTGATATTGTTCAAGATCAACACGGTAAGCATTACATGAGTCAAATTCAAAGGTAATACACCATGGTCCGTTAACGTGGACAGTGTAACGGGTGGGTGAATATCCACTCAAAGAATGAAAGTTAAATCCTGGAAGATTCATATCTTCTGGTCTTTCAGAAAAATCTAAACGATCAAGACGAACCATGATACGTTTTACAAGTCTCTTATCAATCTTGGATGAATTTCCCGTTTTGAATAATTCTGCCAATGTTTTGCTCTTAAACGTTTTAATCATTCCTTTATATAACGTGAAAGACTATAAATGTCAACAAATAGCTTACATTATATGTGCTAAAAAAGCCCTTTGAGAGGATTTTAAAAGAGCGATAAAAAGCTTTAAAAACATATAAAGCCCGCTTATATGACAAGCATCCATTTGACTTGCGCTCTCTTTGGTTTTGTATTTAATCTTTCCATAATCTTATAAGGACAGCACCATCAGCACCAGCACCACTTGAACGATCAGTCCCATGAGAACCAGCACCCCCACCACCAAAGCCACGCCCTGCTTTTCCTGAACTATAGGAACCTTGCCCCATTCCTCCAGAGCCACCCCTTGATGTATCACCCCCAGCATCTCCGCCATTACCACTTATCTTGCCAGTAATTCCATCCGTTCCAGCATAACCATTGCCGCCTTTAGCAATTCCTGGATGTTCGTCTGTTGCTAAACCAAAATTTCCTCCCACGCCTCCAGCACCACCAGAACCTGAATAATAACCAGTAATATAACCATTTCGCTCAGTATAGTAACCGGCACTACCATAGTTTCCTCCTGTGGCGGTTATAAAATTTTTGCCAACAACTGTTGTTTCTCCAGGCTTACCGCTTACAAAATTCTTTGCAATAGAAGCCCCTCCTTTACCAATAATGATATTCTCATGACCATTTAAACTGACTTTATAGCCATACCACACCGAGCAACCGCCTCCACCTCCTCCTAATCCTATCCCAAACGCTCTACCACCACTACCTCCACCACCCCAGGCTGTAATTTCGACTTTGGTTTTATCCGTTACCCAATCGGGCCACTGAATTTTTCCGTTCTGCGTATAGAGCAATTCAGCATCGGCAAGAGCCGGCCAATTTGTGATTTTATCGGTCAAATCTTTTTTAAGACTCTTTATCCCTGCTAAGATGGCGGCATCCACTTGCGCCTTGGTATAAACAACATCACCATCGACTTTTAAAGGTCCTTTAAGTAAGCTTCCGCTTGTACTTAAGTTAGTGACCACTTTGTTGTTATGGGTAGTAATATTCAATGATGAATTGCCCAACAGTTCCAAGCTACCACTCATGGTGACTTTGCTGGTAAACTTGTTGTAACTTTGCCATTCATTGGCTTGTTTTAAGCGCCCATAGCTGGTCAGATCTTCATTGATCTTGGCTCTAAAATCATCAAGCCCCACGATATCTTCTGTTTTATGTTTGTGTGCCCCTAATAAGGAAACGGCACTGCCAAAGGTAAAATTATTGTTGCCTGATTTATAAAGCACATAGTTATTTGCGGCATCTTTTGCCCCCTCGATATCGCTTAAATCAGCAAAGGCGAAGGTTTTATCGGCTGCCATCTTGCCATTAAGAGCACTTTCTAAACCCGTCACATCACTGATTGTATGGGTGTGTTGTAAAGGGGCTTTTTGGTTTATCTTTTCCTCAACAGTTATAAGAGCTTGATCAAGTTTACCCAAGTTTTCACGTAAAATGGGGAATTCAGAACTGATAAAACGTCCTTCTTTGGGTAATTCCATGTCGAGTTTTTTAGTTTTGCTCATTTTTTGTTCTCCCATCATATGATGCCGGCGCCAAAATCACACACCATGGAGCGTGCAGCTGGTCCACCGGTAAGGGTGAGTTTTAAGCGTGCTTGTCGTGCTGTTTTGTCGCTGCTCACAAATTTACGCTCTGTCCAAAGCGGTTCAGCGAGTTGTTCTGTCTCATCCAATTTTAAAGGGACAAAGGTACCATCATCCAGTTGCATCTCGAGGGTGAATGAAGAACCGCCCGGTAAAAAGGTTTTGATATAGCTCGTTAATCTTGCCTTTTCCCCAAAGGCAAAAGCCCTTGTGACATAGGTTGCTTGCCTGTGAATCTTTCCTGCAATCAACTGAACCGGGGCAAATAAGACGGGTGAGAGTTTCTCTGTACCTTTAAGAATGGCGCGAAGCTTGACTTTTTCACTGATATATTCGGTCAGCTTGAGCAATTGAAAGGGTAGCAGTTGATAAACTGTACCGTTGTTTCTTTCAATTTCAAAGATGACAGAACAATCGCTTGAAGGCAATTCAATGGCTGCACGCACTTGCAAATCAGAGCAGTCCACAAGATCAAAGCTGCCTAAATCCACCGTTTTTTCTGTTTGTCTGTAGCGGGCGGCCAACACCCGAAATGCCAAGGCTTCATCTTGGTGCGCTGTCCAGCTCTGCGCGTTGACAGAGGAAAAGCGTGGACCCGTCACATAAGGATGGCTTGAAACATACCTTTGGTGCTCTTTATCAAAATCACCAAGTTTGGCGAGTGAGACGGAATGATCTCCATCATCAGTTTTAAGCACAAAGGCGGTGAGACGATCATCGGGGACTAACAAAGGAACAGCATAGCGTGCGCCAGCCCAGCCGGTTTTAGCGCCCTTCATGGAATAGGAGGTTTGGGCTTGAATATCAGCTGTCGGATAGCCGTTTTCGGTGGTCACCAAATCAATGACGAGATCATGGGCTTGATTGCCTATTTTACAAAGATGGAAATCAATCCCAGTGATTTGCCTTGTTTCATCGGGGGTAAAGACTTGGGCTTGCGGGTCGACTTGTGTCCAGATTTTCACCGTGGTGGTACGCCGCATCACTTTTACATCAATCACCCCTTGACCGGTAAAAAGCCCTGTTGCTGTTGTTCCACCTTTCCCTCGTGCGATCACATTTTTTGTCCCAGCGGGAATGTTTGGAGGAATCTTGAAACTCCCTTCAAGGGTACCTTTGCTATCGGCAACAAGGCGGCTTTTGGGTAAGACATTCACGCCATCAAAGCTAAGGCTTTCCAAGATTTCGCCACTACCAAAACCTTCAATCTTAAAGTTCAACGGAATTTGTCTTAAAAAGTCGATTTGCTCGCTTGTTGTATTCACCAAATCATCACTGATTTCTGTCTTAACGATGCTTCTCCCACGGTTCCAGCCCATATTGAGTTGATTGGTCACACCAGAGAGCCAATCAGTGCGCTCAACATGCCAAAAGTCTGTCGCGGGGGTAAGGGTGACTGTACCAGGGAGAGGCGCAAAATTTTGATAAGGATTGATCTTTTCGCAAGCCGTTGTCAACTCTTGCGCAATGATCACTTCATTGGTCCAGTCAAGGGTGACAGGGGCGTTCAAGGGAGCGGTATAGAATGTTGGATCAATAGCAAGCTGTAAAATACCGTTGCCAACAGCTCCTGTTTGTTCAAAACCTTCATCTCTGTAACTGTCATCGAGAAAAGGGTCTGCAACCATGCCTTTTTTGGCAACAGGCTCTTTAGAGTCAACATTGCTTTTAATGCGCTCTAATTGCATCAAGCGGTCAAGGGAAAGCACCCGTTGAAAATAACGCCACATCTCATCATAGGGGGCAACACGCGTGCCATCATTTTTTACACGCGGTACATCAAACCAGTTATTGGTAATGGTGGCAAGGGAGAGCACATCTTCAGGAACACTAGGTGCCATGGGTTGGTCTGCCGAAACCCCTTTGATATAGACAACATCACCTCCTGTATTCAGTCCAATACGGTCAATGCGGGGGAGTTTGTAAGAGTAATTCACAATAATATCACCGCTCGTCGCACCTCCTGAGACAGTGATTTCTTGTGCTGTGACTTTATCAGCCTTCACACTTGCACGGTATCGATAGGTCACCATATAGCTACTGCCAGGAAGCGGTTCATCTCCCACAGGTGCCCAATCAATGGTGTCTCCGGTTTTTTTAAAATACTTGCCCTCTTTAAATTCTTTACTCCCTTGCACAATTTTAAGAAAAGCTGTGATACTTTTATCGGGAACGCCGTCACGCCCAGATGTAATAGCCCCGCGGGTCACGTTAACGGTTTTTTCTTTTGTCAACAAAAGGGAATGAACATCGGCAATGGGAGCGTAATAGGTTTTAAAGGTAAAGCTTTTTTCTTGGTTTTTGGGCGCGAAAATATGGGTTTCGCTAGGAACAGCGCTTGTTGAAAAGTCTTCCATCTCTTCATGGCGCAAAGCGGCTAAGCGTTTGCGTTTAAAGCCATTGATATTGGCTTCTCCCTCTTGAATACTGAACACTTGCTTTTGTCCCTCTTGGCCCAAAGCTGTGACACGGCAACCATTCACGATATAATGTCCATGGGCGCGATCATACGTCGCAATAGCTTGCATGGCGGGTTCAAGCAGCGAGGGTGATTTTTGATCAATGAGAACACCATCTTGTAAAATATAAACCGGAAAAAATGTGCCTTGCTGCCCATCATCTTTGAGAGCCCAGACAAGTTTTGCCACCTCACGGGCGGCACCAGGCTCTCCTTCTGCTAAAGACCCCGGAACTTGCCCCAAGAGCTGTGGATCATCTTCATGATTTACCCAGCTTTTTTGCAGTTTTACACCGATTTCCACGCGCCCAATCATGGCAACATTCTCTAAGACGGCATTTGAAACAGGAAAGATATCGCCGGCGATATAAATCTTGCCCTCTGTTAAAGTGACGGTTTTTGTATCTTTATTGACAAAAGCGTCCGCTCGTTCAACACGGTCTCCTTCTTGTGCCACAAGGCGCCCCAAACGGTTATGGCGCCCCCTTATGATGGTTTGAATTTCATTGAGTTCAGCTGATTGCAGAAAAGGGCGCTGTCCATAAAACACAACGCTTTGTTGTTCATCTTTGCCGCGAGAGCGATCAATTGCAAAGGGTAAGCCACTTTCATGCTTCATATTAAAACCTCAATAAAATCTTGAATTGTTCGCGAACATCTGCGCGCAAAGGAATATCGACGGGTGTTTTGAGAATCTCCACACCACCCTTTAGTTCACCAGCGTCACACCAAAGTTTGCCAGGAGGTGTCTGCTCTGCCACAGTGCCATGAACGAGGAGGGACACAAAGGCGGCTTGTTTGTCTTCAACATCCCGAAAATCTGTACGGGCGGCAAGAAACAACAGAGTGCCAGTTTTCGAGGGCTTAAATCTGTTGCCACAATGGCTGTAAACACCCTCTAAAGCTGGTTCAACAGGCGCTACAGCATAGCATCGGCGATAGCCAATCAGAGCATTGTCTGGATCTCTTAAAGCGAGATAAAGGGAACGGTTTTGGAACCATTCTGCCATCAATATATCGCGTTCGTGCTTTTTAACCGAACACCAAGGAAAATTTGCCAACTCCCAAGGGTAATCGATATGTTCCCAACTTAATTCCTCATCGAAATCATCAATCCAGTTACCAATCAATGTGCCTTCTTCTTTTGTGAGAACGTGGTTGATTTCTGTTGTGCGTCCAAAGGAAAACAGTGTATCTCCAGTTGTTACGCGGATGCCACTCTCAAAATCCAGCATACTGTCATCAAGCCTTGACATATTGGCTTGTATAGCCTCCACATCATAACCAATGACACTACGGCGAAAATCAGAGCGCAAGCTTTTGGAAAGGTCGACAATGGCTTCAATAGACTCAAGATTACCTCGTTCAGGCAAGTGGTCAAATTCAAGTTGGAAGGAATTCCACCATGCACGCTCTGTCCACGCGGGTATGAATTGTGCAGAAAGTCCAAGCCATCGAAGACCCATATCAATTGCAGCTACAGAGCCACGTATCCGCTGCCATTGGAGACCTTGGTCAAGAAGATCATAGAGATTTGGAACATAAGGGGTAAGTTCTCCAAGCCCATATTCTTCAATCAACCATGGCAAGAAACGGGGAGGGCGTGTGATCAGTTTAGAGCGTGAAATCCCCAAAACAGAACCATCAACATCTTGATGAAAATCGCAAACATCAGCAAGGCGCCTTTCAAATTCCGTTGCATTTGTTGGGAGTAAAGTACCACCCATTAGCGCGCCCGCCCTTTAAAGTTTAAGGTAACCTTGCCAATGGATAATACTTCCTCATCACAAACGGCATTATCCGTTGTAGGTTCAACGGCAATGACTTTTTGTACACCAGTGATCATCAGTTTGGAAATCCACCACGAAAGGCTTAATTCGCGCCCAAGAGCTTGTTCTTGTTTCCAAGCGGTACGTAAATGTGCCTCCATTTGGGTTAAAACGGTCAGTGCCGTTTCTGGTAACAGCCAAACATCTGCTGTTAAGTCCACAACTTTTGCAACAGCCGCATGCACAAGAATAGTATCATTGGTCATGATGACATTTTTATCGTGAAGGGCTTGTGAGACTTTGTCTAACAGGTCTTGGCTTGCTGTTTCTTCTTCATTATTGCCAAAAAGTGCAACATGAATGGTTGGGTTTTTCCCCTTTCGATAAATAATGGCATCTTTCACGCGGTTATCTGCGGATAAAGCAATAAATTTGTAATAAGGTTCTGTTCCACTGCCTTTGCCACTGCGGGTATGAAGTCTTATGCGTTCGCGGT
>NZ_LR607239.1:0-10248 GCF_902162175.1 Bartonella saheliensis | reverse complement strand
AGATACGTGGTATGTCTTCCTTTTGTTTATAAAGAGGAAGCTGTTTGATACAGGATTTAGATAAGTTACGGCGTAGCTGTTGTATTGTTTGGTCAATGGTGTAGTGATTATCAAGGAGCCATTGAGCGGATGGTGCTATGGTTTCATCATTTCGCGCAGCAATATCACAGGTGTGAAAGGCGTGAAGAATAAATTTAGCATTTTCATCCAATCTCTTGCGAAAATCTTCTACGCCTTCATATTCAGGGAGTAAAACTTCTTTGCCAGAAGCTATATCATGACCTAGGTCATAAATATCTTCCTGTACTTTATAAATTGCACGAAGAGGAAGAGCCGTATTAATAAAATGATCTTTTCCCTTCTTTTGAGAAAAAAAGTACTTTATGAAAGGTATTGTGCACGCCATAATGTCCCATTATTATTCAATTACATCGCTTGTTATTTAAAGTGTAAGCATTTTATCTAAATAGTGAACCGTTGATAGATAAAAAACAAACTTTTTGTTTTTATTTGCAAGTAGTTATAATAATTTTTAATGCAATAATTACAAATTAAGGAAATAATTTCTTTAGAAAATAAAAAGGTCACTCCTAAAATGAGTGACCTTAATAATATTATCAGTTTTAATGATTGATGATTAATCTTGTTCTTGTTTTTTCAAAGCAGCACCAAGAATATCACCAAGAGAAGCACCTGAATCTGTAGAACCATATTGAGCAACAGCTTCTTTTTCTTCTGCAATCTCTAATGCTTTGATAGATACTGAAATTTTACGTGTTTTTTTATCAAATGCTGTGATGCGTGCATCAACCTTTTGTCCAATTGCAAAACGCTCAGGACGTTGTTCATCACGATCACGTGCAAGATCAGCACGCCGAATGGTTGTCTCAAGGTTGTGGTCAATCAATTTCACATCAATGCCATTGTCGTTAACAGCAATCACTTCACAAGTTACAACAGCCCCTTTGCGCAATTCACCAGAAGCAGCCGCTTCTCCCACTTTATCACTAGAAAGCTGCTTAATACCAAGAGAGATACGTTCTTTTTCAATATCAACATCCAAAACCACAGCTTTAACGATATCCCCTTTACTGTAAGTATCAATGACCTGTTCACCAGGACGGTTCCAATCGAGATCAGAAAGATGAACCATACCATCAACATCGCCTTCAAGACCAATGAAGAGACCAAATTCTGTTTTATTTTTAACCTCTCCCTCAATTTGTGAATTGACAGGAAATTTATTGGCAAAAGCTTCCCATGGATTTTCAAATGTTTGCTTTAAACCAAGAGAAATACGCCGTTTAGAAGGATCAATTTCAAGAACAACCACCTCTACTTCTTGTGATGTAGACAGAATTTTTCCAGGGTGAACATTTTTCTTTGTCCAACTCATTTCAGAGACATGGATCAAGCCTTCAATCCCTGGTTCAATTTCAACAAAACCACCGTAGTCAGTAATGTTGGTAACAGCACCCGTAATTTTTTTACCAATCGGATAGCGTACACTGATACTTTCCCAAGGGTCACTTTCAAGCTGTTTCATACCAAGAGAAATACGATGCGTATCTTGATTAATGCGAATAATCTGAACTTTAATCGTTTGACCAATTGTCAGCACTTCAGATGGGTGGTTCACACGCCGCCATGCCATATCTGTAACGTGTAAGAGCCCATCAATCCCACCAAGATCAACAAATGCGCCATAATCTGTGATATTTTTCACCACACCTTCAACAATTTGGTTTTCTTCAAGGTTTTGTACTATTTCTGAACGTTGCTCAGCACGACTTTCTTCTAAGACAGTACGACGTGAGACCACAATATTGCCACGACGACGATCCATCTTCAAAATTTCAAAGGATTGTGCATTATGCATAAGAGGTGAAACATCCCGAATGGGACGAATATCAACTTGGCTGCGCGGCAAAAAAGCAACGGCACCATCAAGATCAACTGTAAAACCACCTTTTACTTGGCTAAAGATAACGCCCTCAACCCGTTCACCAGCATTGAATTTTTCCTCTAAACGGACCCAACTTTCTTCGCGACGTGCTTTTTCACGCGATAAAACAGCTTCGCCCATTGCATTTTCAATGCGTTCAATGTAAACTTCAACTTCATCGCCAACTTGCAAAGAGCCATCTTTTGCTTTAGCTCCAAATTCTTTGAGAGGAATACGTCCTTCGACTTTAAGTCCGGCATCAATAATGGCCATGTCTTTTTCGATTGCAATAACACGGCCTTTAACAACAGATCCTTCATTAAGATCATTGGTTTGAAAAGATTCTGTTAAAAGGGCTTCAAAATCCGCTGTTGTGGGATTGTATTGTGACATAAGAACTCCTAATATATACCTTATCTCGTAAGGTATGAGCGCTAGGTTAGTGTTAACACGGGGCAACTTCTTAGCCTTTTTCCTTGAATAAAGGAGGAAAAATTAGCGCTAGGCTGGAAGCCACCTTAATGAATTTATCCAATTATACGCTCTTTTATGATAGGATCAATAAAAGTGCATGCAATTACAAATGTTGCTTCTATACCCAATTCTGACGTATCAAGCAAGTGGGCGTTTTTTGCTGGTCTAAGAGGACTTTGTTTACGGGTTATATCACGACTGTCACGCTGTTCAAGATCGCTAAGAATTTCATGATAATCTGCTTTTCCCCCCTTTTCTAAAATTTCTTGGTAGCGACGTTTGGCACGTATTTGAACATTGGCTAAAACATAAAATTTAATATCGGCATCAGGACAGACAACAGTACCAATATCACGACCATCAAGCACACTTCCAGGTAAAGTTTTGGCAAAATTACGTTGTTTTTCGACAAGAATATTGCGTACAGCAGGGTTAATCGCTATTTTTGAAGCCACTTCACCAAGTTCATGAGAAGAAAGAAGGGCAGGGTTTAAGGTATTAAAATCAAGCTGTTGGGCACAAATGATAGCATTTTTTTCATCATTAAGAGGCAATTTTTTTTGTAAAAGTGCGTGGGCAACACCACGATAAGTAAGCCCAGTATCGAGATGGTGAAGATGATAATGCGTCGCAATTTTGCGTGCTAATGTTCCTTTTCCAGAAGCTGCTGGTCCATCAATTGCAATCACAAAAGGTTTCAAGCGATTTTCCCCCCAAGTTGTTGTATAAAAGGGATAAATTCTGGAAAGCTCGTAGCGATCATTCGTTTATCATCAATGGTAACAGGTTTTTCTGATGCGAGTCCAAAGATCAGAAAACACATAGCAATTCTGTGATCAAGATGAGTGGTAACATATCCACCACCTAAACCTTTGACAGAACCTTTTCCATGAACAATAAGGAAATCTTTCCCTTCTTCAGATTCTACATGGTTGATTTTTAGTCCTTGAGCAACAGCAGAGAGGCGATCTGATTCTTTAACGCGCAATTCTTCAATTCCTAACATCTCTGTTTTGCCTTCAGCAAAGGCTGCTGCTACCGCCAAAGCAGGATATTCGTCAATCATGGATGGAGCACGCTCTTTAGGCACGCTAACACCTTTAAGGATCGATGATTTTATTCGTAGATCAGCAACATCTTCTCCACCTGTTTGGCGTTGATTCAAAAATTCAATTTGAGCGCCCATTTCCCACAATGTTTTTATAAGTCCTATTCGAGAATTATTTATCAAAACATTTTCAATGGTGATATCAGAATCTTCTACAAGAAGGGCGGCGACAATTAGAAAAGCAGCAGAAGAAGGATCTCCTGGAACATGAATCGTTTGTCCAGTAAGATGGGGGTAACCATTAAGATGAATCAAACGCGCACCTTCTTTATCACTTTCTATTTCAAGTTTAGCACCGAATGCTTTTAACATTTTTTCCGTATGATCGCGTGTAAGAACCGGTTCAATAACAGTTGTAATGCCGGCGGTATTGAGTCCAGCAAGGAGAACCGCTGATTTAACTTGAGAGGAAGCTATGGGGACACGATAGCGAATCGGATTAGCTATTTTGGGACCATAAAGCGTTAAAGGAAGATGATTGCCGTGTGTTGCCTCAATGTCCACACCCATAAGACGCAGTGGATCGAGGATACGCCCCATGGGACGTTTAGAAAGAGAAGCATCACCCATAAAAGTTGTTTTCATATGATAGGAACCAACCATTCCCATAATCAGGCGAGCACCTGTTCCAGAGTTTCCAAAGTCTAAAGGTTTTTGTGCGGCTAAGAGACAACCATTCCCTGTTCCTCGTATGATCCAGAGGTCGTCTTTCTTAATCATATAGGCGCCCATAGCCTGCATAGCAGCAGCTGTATTGAGTACATCTGCGCTTTCAAGTAATCCATGGATATATGTTTCACCATTTGCTAACCCTCCCAATATAAGAGAACGGTGGGAGATTGATTTATCTCCTGGTATTCGAATTTTTCCAGAGAGACTACTTGATTTATAGGCGGTTATAGGGATTGCTTTTTGCATGGAATTTCTATTTAATTCTATCTAACTTGTACGAAATTATGCATCCTTTAGCACATGCTTTAAAGGGCGTCATGAAAAAATCTACGTGGAATAGTGTATTTATCTTTGACAAAGGCATTATTTTTCGATTAAGCACCATAAAATTTATCTTTTAATGGAATAGAGTTAATCAAAAGAGGCACGGTTTATGGCAAAACAGGAACTTGGAACGAAACGTGTTGATCCAGAAACAGGAAAAAAATTTTACGATCTAAATCGCGACCCTATTGTGTCACCTTATACAGGAATTTCTTATCCGCGTTCTTATTTTGAGGTTGCGGCTGCTGAAGCAAACAACGAAGAAGAAGTGGATACAGAAGAGCTTGATACAGCACTTGAAAAGTCTGCTTTTATGCTTCTTGAAGAGGATGATGACGGTTCTAAAGATGACGATCTTCCTGATCTGGAAGATAGTGATGTCGATCTGGGAGATGACGATGATACATTTTTATCTCACGATGATGACGATGAGGATGATGACGTTACTGATATTCTTGGAAGCGGTGTTTCTAACGACGACGATTCTTAAAAGAAGGTATCTTTTTCATTGAATGCAAATTCTTCTTGATCTTCAATTTTTATCGTTTTAAAAAGTTGAAATTATAGACTGTTCTTTTGGGGAAATTTGTTTTTATAGGGGCTATAGCTCAGCTGGGAGAGCGCTTGCATGGCATGCAAGAGGTCAGCGGTTCGATCCCGCTTAGCTCCACCAAAAAGACCAGTTCTTCTCTTAAGAAATCAATTTATAGAAGAGAACGCGTAATTAATTTAAAAATTATATGCTCTGTAACTAGTTAATTCATTAGTGCGCGTTTCTTTTAGCGCTGTAATATACTTGTAATCAGTTGCTGGATTGTGAAATTTTACTGTTATCGGAATGGAAAATAAATGATGTTTTTTTATGCTTTGCATAGAAATGTGTGTTATTTATCGTACACATTGTTTTAAAAAACAAAATCTTAACTCCCCCCGCTACAAAATTTTCGCAAAATCATAATACATCGATTATGGGTATCTTGTTAACAGGTGTAAGCTACCTCAATAAAAGCTCTAGAACATATTTCTCGATCATCGCGAATCAAAACTTTTTCAGTGTTTTTAATCTTATCAAACGATCTGCCAGTTTTTAAAAAATCCCCACTTGAATAGTGTTCACCAGCCCATTCCTGAGATATGTTAAATCCTAAAGAATATATTGATTTATCATGATTAAACTATCTCCTCTATTCAATAATAATTTCGAATAGAGTATGCTTTTCTTATCATAACCCTCACGTATTGAATCAATGAAAATCGTTTCCTTAGTGCATCATAAGTCAAAGTTGAGTTGTAGAAACAAAGCGACGCTATCACACTTTTACTAGCTCCCAATGTTACTGCATACTAAAAGAAAACCTTGCCTTGAATATTCATTATATGAAAACGGTATATAGCTTCCCTCCTAAACAATAGCGACGTACAACAAAATAACTTTTTAATTAATATGGACAGACTTCATTTCATACAACACTAAAGACTATTTAGTCTTTTGGCAGGCTGTAACTATACCTTTATAAAAAGCAACGCTTTTATGAAGTGATACTCTTTCGTTTAATGCATTTCTCATTTTTTATATCGAATGTTTTACCCTTTTTATAATGCTTGTTATAATGCTTGAATTGCATTCTTTTTAATTGCTCTTTTATATGCTTAACAAATAAATATTCATGTCATAATCAAGCATAATGAAATTTAAAATTTCTCTTAACACTCTCAAGTATTTCTCCTAGAGCTAAATGACAACATTCAATGGATGATAGTATCCATTGAAAATCTTTTGAATCAATATCCCTTCTTAAGGGAGATAAAAATATCAAGAGTATCTTCAAATAGATTATGTCTTACAAAAGCTTTCTATCACTTGAATTTATTTTAATTTGTTTCTTTAATAATCGGAGAAAAAGATACTACTTTAGCACCCCATAAGAAATTTTACTCTTGAACAATTTTATCCCATCAATTCCCTCATTGAGATTTTTTTCTAATGCCATCCACATCTCTTCAATTGATGTTCATAGAGCTTAGACATCCTTGCCATACGCTGTGCTGCCTGTGAAAGCGCGGTATTAACATACCCACCGCTCCGCGCATAAGCACCATGCCCCATATGATAATTTAAATAAAGGCTATAGGCATCATCAAACCTTACCCCATTGCGCTGAACACTTTGGCGATGATACCAAGCAACAAAATCAGCAGAATCTGCAAAATTGGTACGCCATGCAAAAGACCTACCCGTAGAGCGAAGATACATTGCCCATGTACTGTCAAGCGCTTGAGAATAGCCATAAGCTGTCGACCGACGCTTCCATGGAATAAAACCAAGTAGTTTTTTGCGTGGAGGACGTGCATTGTGACGAAAGCTCGACTCCATATTAATGGTCGCAAGAATAATTGGCATAGGAATTCCATAACGCATTTCTGCTCTTTGAGATGCCCTACCCCAATTATCAAAAAAACTATTTTTTTGTGCTAGAATAGCGCAAGCATTGTTTGTATGGATGGGAGTGGTTGTTGCACACCCCCCTAGCAAAAACACCAGTGCCCCTAAAAACAAAAGGTGTCGCATATTCCCTATTCCTCTCGTTTAAGAAATAAAACAAGATAGGGATACTAAAAAATTATTACCAATCAATAAAAGCGATGATCTGTCTTACGATATAAAAACTTGCCTTTCTTTACTTTATTTTTCATCAATAAAATGCAATGTTTGCGACCGAAAAGATATTGTCGTTTAAGGGTGGGATGTTGGCAACGAACGCTGTGGTGCAGATGCCAAGCACTGAACTTGTCGCTGCAAAATGAAGGGTGTGTGGGAGAATAATTGACATGTATCTAACGCATTATATACTCTTTTGAAATAAATTCACGAATTTAAAAGCTTGAAGAACTTGGTCGGTTCTATTTTTAAAACAAACAATAAGATAAATTAATATTCGTGGAGAGTGTTTATGAGAGTTGCAATTACCTAAGCTTTGTTGTCTGACGCGTCAGAAGTCAGGTGCCTTCTGATTAAGACTTGGTATAATACTTATGATGCGCTGCTTGGTACGAATGTTATTACAGCTCAAACGAATAAATAGCGTAATGTTGAAGTTATAAGTGATCAGATCAAAAAATGTGGTACTTTGTTCTTAACACCAAGGTGGATGGATAAAATTGCTGGCCATATATTTTTTTGATTATTCTGATAAAGATAAAGCCTATTTAGCAAGGCTTTATGTGCTACCATCCTATCAGCTGTTTAGGAATCGGCAAAAAACTGCTTAAACAAGCCATAGAGATCTAAGATACAGGTAGGATTCATCTTAAAGTGAACAGAGAAAATATCAAAGGCCTTTCCTTTTATAAAAAATTATGTTTTAGAGCAACTGGTCAATTACACGAAAACGAGTAAACACTTCTGACTATGGAGAAAGAGATATAAAAAGTTCCAGTTTTTAAGTTATTAAAAAGGATAATATGTCTCTATATTTGAATTTTTTTGCATTAAAAGTTTTAAGTGTGGAATAATAACTTGCGTTACACAGATTTCTAATTGCTTTAATGCTGCTTTGTTACTTCAGAGTGATTTTCTTTTAACTCGAAGGTTTCAATGCGATTTGCCCGTTTCATAATTTTGGATGACGATATTAAAATTCCTTCTATATCTTCACCTGCTTTGTGAAAGTGCTTCTGTAGCGCGCGAACACGCATATCCATTCGTCCAAAATCTTCCATTAATTTTGCTACTTCTGATTGAATTAAATGTGCTTGTTCGCGCATCCGCGCATCTTTCATAATGGTTTGTACAACTTGAACAGAGAGCATCAACAAAGATGGTGAAACAATAATCACATGAGCTCTATTGGCTTTTTGTACCAATGGCTCAAAATCCTCATAGATTGTAGCAAAAATTGATTCCGATGGTACAAAGAGAAAAGCGGTGTCATGGGTTTCTCCAGGAATCAAATATTTTTGTTCAATATCACGGATATGGACTTCTATATCGGTACGAAATTGACGCTCTGCCTCTTGGCGCTCTTGTGCTGATGCTGCTTTACGCAGTGCATTCCAAGCCTCTAGAGGAAATTTAGCATCCACAACAAGAGAAGGTGCTTTATTTGGCATGTGAATAAGACAATCTGGGCGCTTTCCGTTGGAAAGAACAGCCTGAAAAACGTAAGCATTTGTTGGTAAGGCATCGGCAATAATGGCTTCCATCCGCCCCTGACCAAAAGTACCACGTGTCTGCTTATTGCTTAAAATAGACTGCAATTGAACAACTTGTCCCGTAAGAGATTGAATATTATTTTGTGCTGCATCAATCACTGCCAAACGCTCTTGCAAACGATTCAAATTTTCATAAGTTGATTTGGTCTGTACCTGAAGAGTTTGACCTATATTGGCTGTCATACCATTGAGTTGCTCACTGAGTGATTTATTCAATTCAGCTTGCCGTTGACCAAAAATTTCCGCCATTGTTTGCATTCGTCCTTGCATTTCAGCTTGTGTTTTGAGTAAAGTAGCCATCTGCTCTTGCGCCTCACGAGCATGCTCGGCAATTTCACTTTCCAAAAATGCCTTTTTCCGATGAGAATAGATCAACATAAAAAATGCTAGACAAATGAGTATCAATAAAAGAAGAACACTCAATTTCGTAAAAGACTCATCAGCAAATATAAAAGAAAAAAACGAATCAAACATGAAAAGTAATATAACGTCCTCATCGTAAAAAAGCGTAAGAATTTGTTATTCAATATTGACCCATACACAAGCATTGATTAATCTGTGCTCCATGTCAATAAGATCTTTAGTTACTTTACCAGATCCGATTTTACGGGAAGTGTCCAAGCCCATCGAGCATGTTGATGAAACCCTACAAAAGCTTGCTGATGATATGCTGGAAACTATGTATCATGCTCAAGGTATTGGTCTTGCTGCTATTCAGATTGGTATACCACTGCGCATGTTGGTTATGGATGTCTCTCCAAATGATGCACCGAAAAATCCGTTTGTCATTATCAACCCAGAAATTCTATGGCTTTCAGAAGAACGTAATATTCACAAAGAAGGTTGTCTTTCTATTCCTGACTATTTTGCAGAAGTTGAACGCCCTAAACGTCTGCGTGTTCGCTATCAGAACCGTGAAGGAAAACAAACAGAAATTGAAGCAGATGATTTGTTAGCTACTTGCTTGCAGCATGAAATGGATCATTTAGATGGGCGCCTTTTTATTGATTATATCTCAAAAATCAAACGCGATATGGTGATACGAAAATTTAAAAAACGCGCAAAAGAAAAAAATACACAGGATGCAGTATTGTAATGGCATTACGATTAAGTTTTATGGGGACTCCCAGTTTTTCTGTTCCCATTTTGCAGGCTTTATTGGAAGCGGGTCATGATGTTGTCGCCGTTTATAGTCAACCTCCTCGCCCAGCAGGGCGTCGTGGTCTTAAACTCGTTCCCTCACCTGTGCAAAACGCAGCAGAAGAAAAATCGATTCCCGTATTCACACCCCAAACCCTTAAAACAGCCGAACAGCAAGCACAATTTGCAGCACTTTGTATTGATGTTGCTGTTGTGGTTGCCTATGGGCTTCTTTTACCAAAAGCTATTCTTGAAACACCGCGGTTTGGCTGTTTTAATGCCCATGCTTCACTCTTGCCACGCTGGCGTGGTGCTGCACCTATTCAGCGTGCCATTATGGCTGGTGATAAGGAAACGGGGATGATGATTATGA
>NZ_LR607238.1:0-10456 GCF_902162175.1 Bartonella saheliensis | reverse complement strand
TGATAAGGAATACCGTCGACAAAAATGTTAAAATATTTCAAAACTCTTGGTAAAACAGGGATAGTCATTAAAAAATCTCCTCTAGGTAATCATTGATGATTTGTGAACGGAAGGTGATGTGTTCTGCTGGTGTTGTGGGCGTGAACTCTACATTGAAATAGACTCTGCCATCTTCAATAGCACTTGCTGTGTTAAGCTCTAGATCTGGTGTACAGCGTCCGCCAAGAATGGCGCCTTGCGCTTTTAAATCACGCAAATAAGCATTGACGCTTTCACTCACATCATTCAGATAGGTCTTTTTGATATTGCGGTCGACCGCCCACAGATGTCCGCGTAAAATAGCATCATTAATCATATCTGCAGTGCGTACCACGGATAAAAAGGCAAATTTTGTATCGCTTGAAAGGGTGCGATTGCCCCAGAGGCGATAGCCGTTTTCTCGAATAATGGTTGTGATATTTTGTTCGTTAAGAAGGTTAGCGCGACTTGCGCGATCACCAATAGAAAAATCAATGGGGCGCGCAGTTCCTACAATTCCATTGATCACTTTATTAGAAGGGGAATGCCAAAAGCCATTGGCAAAATCATTTTTGGCAATGACTCCAGCAACTGCTGCACTTGCTGGCTCTTCTAAGATCTTGCCATTGCGATTGACCTTTACAAATGGATCAATGAGAAGGGCGCGTTTTGAATCAAAATCCTTTGCTGCGCTAAGGGTTGCTTCATCTGTTGTGTTGGGGGCATCAAGCACCACAATGGCGCGCAAACGCTCGGCAATGCCAATCAATTCTGCTGCAACGGGGTTAGAGGTTGTACTGCTCTCAGTTTTGGCACTATCGCTCGTTCCATTCTCTTCAATATTCACACTGGAAGGGCGTTGATGGGTAAAGCCTGGCGCAATCAGAATACGTGGTGTTTGTCCCACAACAGATTGCGCTCCAATGAAAGCATGAACACCTTCATAGGCACCATGTTCGTTCACACCACCTAGAATATTGCTGAGTGTTGCGTTTTCATTGTCTCCTTCTTTTACACGGATAACAACAACAATTGCTCCCACTTGCTTGAAAATAAGATCAAGAGCATTGGGCAAAGTGCCACGTCGTTTGCCTGTTGTATCCAATTTTGCAGCTTGTGAAAGAGAGCCTGCGATCAAAACCGGTGTATTAAGAGGAAAGGCTTGTTCATCGGCATCGGGTGCTGTGCCAATAATTCCGATAACGCCAGACTGAACTGCACGAAGGGGGCGTGTGCCGTCATCAACCTCGACGACTTCAACACCGTGTAGAAAACCTGTTGCCATTTTATGCTCCTTTAAAATAGTGGCGAATGAAGTGAAGATGAAAAAATGAGAGATGAAGAGCTGTGTTTTCAATGCTCGGCATCCAAAGATGAAATTAATAAAAATATCAAAAGTATCTTGACATTATTTGTGTAATCTGTATTTTCGAATCAGGTGCCTAGAAAACACCTTAAAATACCAAGCGGATTGGTTGCCGAAATAACTAATCTTCTAAACATTAAAGATTTTGACTCATTGTATGCTGTAGCATATAACAGTCTTGTCGGGTGTGGTTATGCTATACAATACCCTTTTGGGGAAAGTATAACGACGGACTTGGTACCGTGTTTTCTAGCGCCCGGCACTCTTTATAGAGTGTCAATAGAAAACCTCTATTACCAAGGAGTTCATCATGAACACTCTTATAGAAATTAAAGAAAGCGCTACTAATGGTGCTTCTTCTCAGACTATGTCTAGTCGCGAGATTGCTGAGTTATGTGGTAAACAACATAAGCATGTTATGCGTGACATTAAGCAAATGTTGGGAGAATTACACTCTGAAAGTACTGAGCCCAAATTTGGGCTGAGTGAATTTACAGGATTCTACAAGGATTCAACAGGTCGCCTTCTCCCTTGTTATAACCTTCCCAAACGTGAATGTTTAATTCTCGTATCTGGTTACAGTACTGCTTTACGAGCAAAAATAATTGACCGCTGGCAAGAATTGGAAAATCAAGTCGCGGTTCCACAAGTTGACTATTCCAAACCAGAAGCATTACTTGGTGTCTTAAATCACCTACAAAGTCAAATCGAGCAGAAAGATCATGTTATCGCAAAATTAGCTCCAAAAGCAGAAGCTTTAGAAGGCTTAAAACGTTCTGATGGTTTGTTTGGTCTTATTGAAGCAGCAAAGATGTTAGAGGTGCGACCAAAGGATTTAACCGATTACTTGCGCAAACACGATTGGGTCTATCGACGTGCTCCAGGGGCGCCTCTGTTGCCTTATCAAGATAAAATCAAGAAAGGTTTTATGGATTGTCCTGCGATTACCATTCAAAGACCCGATGGTACAGAAAAGGTACTGCCTTCAACGAAAATCACATCCAGAGGATTGGCATGTTTAAGAGAGCAAATCCATGGAGGTGTACAATGAATACCAGTATCGACTTTTTATGCGATTTATGGATAGCATTGTTTCAATTTTCTAATGATGAAAATATTAACGAAAAAGAGTGTACAGCTCTAGTTGACATCATGAGTCTAGTAGAAAAGGTTTTAGTTTTAAAACTCCAAAATGACGTGCCCAATATTGTTAAAATTCTAGCAGTTCTAACAGATTTTGGTTCTTCAGAACTACCACATCGTATGGATTCTTTGTTGCGTGCTTACGAACCCAATTTAGACAGCCCCATTAAAAAGGTTGCTTAATTAGAAAAACATAACCTCTCTTCCCTGCTTTTAGGTGGGGAAGGGTTGAGTAGATTCCCTTAAAGAAGCTTATTCCAATTACAAAAGTGCGTTTTTTCTCCAGCGTGTTGTAAAACATCTTTACATAATACATATTATACATACAATACGTATTATCTATTAAAGGGCTGTACTGATGAAAAAATATAGTTTTACAGATGTAAATCGCGGGGCAGGTGATATTTTAGACGAAGCGATGTCAACGCCTGTTGCTTTAACGAAGCGGGGACGTGAAAAGATTATTATGCTTCCCGTTGATTTATATCATGAATTAATAAAAGCGCGTTCTCACGCACAGTCTTTTTCCTATGCAGATGCACCTCAATCTATATTAGATGATTTAGATCGTGGTTTAGATGACATTTTAAATAGTGATGAACATGTTTAAAGCAGGGGATGTTGTTCGATATTATTATTTATGGCACAAACAAGCACAAAAAGGTGAACATTCAGGGCGGAAATTTCGTCCTTCGTGTGTTATGGTCAAAACTGAAAAGCATCTTTTTTTATTTCCTATCACTTCTCAAGAACCTCATGATTTGCAGTATAGTTTAAAGGTCCCTGAGATAGAATGTCAGCGTGCGGGTTTGCAAAAGCAATCTTGGGTACGTGTTGATGAATTTAATGTTGTTCCTTGCGAATCTTTGTTTGACTTTGAAGATTTGAAACCACAAGGGCGTTTTAGCCTTGCTTTCATGCGTAAAATTGCAGTTAAAATTAAAGAAGTTAAAGCAATAAAATCACTTAAAAAAGTTTCTAGAGACTGAGTAATATACTTAAACAGTGTGGAGCACCGGAACTTTGCTAACATCTGTTTCACGCTCTGCATGCCAAGCATCATAATTGGCTTGCATACGTAACCATATGCCTGCTCCATTCCCAAACATCTTTCCAAGACAAGCCGAAAGAGAAGGGGAGATAGGGTTTTTTGCAATTAATTTTAAAACTATTACAATCTAAATAGTATGACATCAATATTGTGTAATTTAAAGAAATTTAAGAAATGAACATCAAGCCCATTCGCACTGAAAAAGATTATCAAGAAGCCTTAGAAATTGTATCTGCACTGTTTGATAATCAACCTCAAGAGAACACTCCAGAATTTGATCAAATGGAGGCTCTTGTATTATTAATTGAAGCGTATGAAGCCGAACACTATCCTGTTTCTCCTCCTCATGCGTAAAGAGAAATACAAACTTATGAAGGGGATAAATTTGCACGTTAACATCAAGGATTTTCCAACTGCACCAAAGACTGTCTGATCAAATATTGCTAAAAACTCAGATTTCTTGCCATTTTTCATAAAGCGAATACGAAGTTTAAATTCTATTGTCATTTTGCTCTCCAAATCAATGAAGAGACAATAACAACCATCACCATGCTCCATAAGACTGACAGTGTCAGTCAAAAAAGCCCTTTAAAAGGGCTTTAAAAGAACGATAAAAGGACAAATCATACAAAGACCGCTTATACAATAGGCATCCATTTGATTTGCGCTCTCTTTGGTTTTGTATTTATTCTTTCCATAATCTTATAAGAACGGCACCATCAGCACCAGCACCACTTGAACGATCAGTCCCATGAGAACCAGCACCTCCACCTCCAAAACCACGCCCTGCTTTTCCTGAACTATAGGAACCTTGTCCAGTTCCTCCAGAGCCACCCCTTGATGTATCACCCCCAGCATCCCCGCCATTACCACTTATCTTGCCAGTAATTCCATCCGTTCCAGCATAACCATTGCCACCTTTAGCAATTCCTGGATGTTCGTCTGTTGCTAAACCAAAATTTCCTCCCACGCCTCCAGCACCACCAGAACCTGAATAGATGGAAGTCGTACTACCACCAAATCCCGAGTGAGAGATACGAGCGTCAGCTCCCCCACCACCCTTTCCTCCGGTAGCCGACATAAAATTTTTGCCAACGGTTGTTGTTTCTCCAGGCTTACCGCTTACAAAATTCTTTGCAATAGAAGCCCCTCCTTTACCAATAATGATATTCTCATGACCATTTAAACTGACTTTATAGCCATACCACACCGAGCAACCGCCTCCACCACCACCTCCTCCTAATCCTATCCCAAACGCTCTACCACCACTACCTCCACCACCCCAGGCTGTAATTTCGACTTTGGTTTTATCCGTGACCCAATCGGGCCACTGAATTTTGCCATCTTGCGTATAGAGCAATTCAGCATCAGCAAGAGCCGTCCAATTCGTGATTTTATCGATCAAATCTTTTTTAAGACTCTTTATCCCTGCCAAGATGGCAGCATCCACTTGCGCCTTGGTATAAACAACATCACCATCGACTTTTAAAGGTCCTTTAAGTAAGCTTCCGCTTGTACTTAAACTGGTGACCACTTTATTGTTATGGGTAGTAATATTCAATGATGAGTTTCCCAACAGTTCCAAACCGCCACTCATGGTGACTTTGTTGGTAAATTTGTTGTAACTTTGCCATTCATTGGCTTGTTTTAAGCGCCCATAGCTGGTCAGATCTTCATTGATCTTGGCTCTAAAATCATCAAGCCCCACGATATCTTCTGTTTTATGTTGATGGGTGCCTAACAAAGAGATGGCACTGCCAAAGGTAAAATTATTATTGCCTGATTTATAAAGCACATAGTTATTTGCGGCATCTTTTGCCCCCTCGATATCGCTTAAATCGGCAAAAGTGAAGGTTCTATCGGCTGCCATCTTGCCATTAAGAGCGCTTTCTAAACCTGTCACATCACTGATTGTATGGGCGTGTTGTAAGGGTGCTTTTTGGTTTATCTTTTCCTCAACAGTTATAAGAGCTTGATCTAGTTTACCCAAGTTTTCACGTAAAATGGGGAATTCAGAACTGATAAAACGCCCTTCTTGAGGCAATTCCATGTCGAGTTTTTTGGTTTTAGTCATTTCTCATTCTCCCATCATATGATGCCGGCGCCAAAATCACACACCATAGAGCGTGCAGCAGGTCCACCAGTAAGGGTGAGTTTAAGGCGCGCTTGTCGTGCTGTTTTGTCACCACTGATAAATTTACGCTCTGTCCAGAGAGGCTCCGATAACTGTTCTGTCTCATCCAGTTTTAAAGGGACAAAGGTACCATCATCCAGTTGCATCTCGAGGGTAAATGAAGAACCACCTGGCAAAAAGCTTTTGATATAGCTCGTTAACCTTGCCTTTTCCCCAAAGGCAAAAGCCCTCGTGACATAGGTTGCTGTTTTATGAATTTTTCCTGCAATCAACTGAACCGGAGCAAATAAGACCGGCGAGAGTTTCTCTGTACCTTTAAGAATGGCGCGAAGCTTGACTTTTTCATTGATATATTCGGTCAGACTAAGCAATTGAAAGGGTAGCAGTTGATAAACTGTACCGTTGTTTCTTTCAATTTCAAAGATGACAGAACAATCGCTTGAAGGCAATTCAATGGCTGCACGGATTTGTAAATCAGAGCAGTCCACAAGATCAAAGGTGCCTAAATCCACCGTTTTTTCTGTTTTGATGTAGCGGGCGGCCAACACCCGAAATGCCAAGGCTTCATCTTGGTGCGCTGTCCAGCTCTGCGCATTAACAGAGGAAAAGCGTGGACCCGTCACATAAGGATGACTTGAAACATATCTTTGGTGCTCTTTATCAAAATCTCCAAGTTTGGCGAGAGAAACAGAATGATCTCCATCATCAGTTTTAAGCACAAAGGCAGTGAGACGATCATCGGGCACTAACAAAGGAACAGCGTAGCGTGCACTCGCCCAGCCGGTTTTGGCACCCTTCATGGAATAGGATGTTTGGGCTTGAATATCAGCCGTGGGATAGCCGTTTTCGGTAGTGACCAAATCAATGACGAGATCATGGGCTTGATTGCCTATTTTACAAAGATGGAAATCAATCCCAGTGATTTGCCGTGTTTCATCGGGGGTAAAGACTTGGGCTTGCGGGTCGACTTGTGTCCAGATTTTTACGGTGGTGGTGCGTCGCATCACCTTCACATCAATCACCCCTTGACCGGTAAAAAGCCCTGTTGCTGTTGTTCCACCTTTCCCTCGTGCGATCATATTTTTTGTCCCGGCGGGAATGTTTGGAGGAATCTTGAACCTCCCTTCAAGGGTGCCTTTGCTATCGGCAACAAGACGGCTTTTGGGTAAGACATTCACGCCATCAAAGGTAAGACTGTCCAAGATTTCGCCACTGCCAAAACCTTCAATCTTAAAGTTCAACGGAATTTGTCTTAAAAAATCGATTTGCTCCCTTGTTGTATTCACCAAATCATCACTGATTTCTGTCTTAACGATACTTCTCCCACGGTTCCAGCCCATATTGAGTTGATTGGTCACACCAGAGAGCCAATCAGTGCGTTCAACATGCCAAAAATCTGTTGCAGGGGTCAGGGTGACTGTACCAGGGAGAGGCGCAAAATTTTGATAAGGATTGATTTTTTCGCAAGCGGTTGTCAATTCTTGCGCAATGATCACTTCATTGGTCCAGTCAAGGGTGACAGGGGCGTTCAAGGGGGCAGTATAAAATGTTGGATCAATAGCAAGCTGTAAAATGCCACTGCCAACAGCCCCTGTTTGTTCAAAACCTTCATCTCTGTAACTGTCATCGAGAAAAGGGTCTGCAAACATGCCTTTTTTGGCAACAGGCTCTTTAGAGTCAACATTGCTTTTAATGCGCTCTAATTGCATGAGGCGGTCAAGGGAGAGTACGCGTTGAAAATAGCGCCACATCTCATCATAGGGGGCAACACGTGTGCCATCATTTTTCACATGCGGTACATCAAGCCAGTTATTGGTAATGGTGGCAAGGGAGAGCACATCTTCAGGAACACTAGGTGCCATGGGTTGGTCTGCCGAAACCCCTTTGATATAGACAACATCACCTCCTGTATTCAGTCCAATACGGTCAATGCGGGGGAGTTTGTAAGAGTAATTCACAATAATATCACCGCTCGTCGCACCTCCTGAAACAGTGATTTCTTGTGCTGTAACTTTATCAGCCTTCACACTTGCGCGGTAACGGTAAGTCACCATATAGCTGCTTCCAGGAAGCGGTTCATCCCCCACAGGTGCCCAATCAATGGTGTCACCGGTCTTTTTAAAGTCCTTGCCTTCTTTAAATTCTTTACTTCCTTGCACAATTTTAAGAAAAGCAGTGATACTTTTATCGGGAACGCCGTCACGCCCAGATGTAATAGCCCCGCGGGTCACGTTAACGGTTTTTTCTTTCGTCAATAAAATGGAATGAACATCGGCAATGGGTGCATAATAGGTTTTAAAGGTAAAGCTTTTTTCTTGGTTTTTTGGTGTAAAAATATGAGTTTCACTAGGAACTTCGCTTGTTGAAAAGTCTTCCATCTCTTCATGGCGCAAAGCGGCTAAGCGTTTGCGTTTAAAACCATTGATATTGGCTTCTCCCTCTTGGATACTGAAGATTTGTTTTTGTCCCTCTTGCCCCAAAGCTGTGACACGGCAACCATTCACGATATAATGCCCATGGGCGCGATCATACGTCGCAATGGCTTGCATGGCGGGTTCAAGTAGTGAGGGTGATTTTTGATCAATGAGAACACCATCTTGTAAAATATAGACCGGAAAAAATGTACCTTCTTGCCCATCATCTTTGAGAGCCCAGACAAGTTTTGCCACCTCACGGGCGGCACCAGGCTCTCCTTCTGCTAAAGACCCCGGAACTTGCCCCAAGAGCTGTGGATCATCTTCATGAGTTAGCCAGCTTTTTTGAAGCTTAACACCGATTTCTATCCGTCCAACCATGGCAACATTCTCTAAAACGGCATTTGAAACAGGAAAGATATCGCCGGAGATATAAATCTTGCCCTCTGTCAACGTGACAGTTTGCTTATCTTTATTGACAAAGGCGTCCGCCCGTTCAACGCGGTCTCCTTCTTGTGCCACAAGGCGCCCCAAACGATTATGGCGCCCCCTTATGATGGTTTGAACTTCATTGAGTTCTCCCGCTTGAAGAAAAGGGCGCTGTCCATAAAACACAACGCTTTGTTGTTCCTCGCTGCCAACAGATCTGTCAATTGCAAAGGGTAAGCCACTTTCATGCTTCATATTAAAACCTCAATAAAATCTTGAATTGTTCGCGAACATCTGCGCGCAAAGGAATATTGATCGGTGTTTTAAGGATCTCCACACCCCCATTTAGTTCATCATTCCCTAGCCAAAGTTTGCCAGGAGGTGTCTGCTCTGCCACAGAGCCATGAACGAGGAGGGAAATGGAGGCGGCATGTTTGTCTTCAACATCCCCAAAATCGGTGCGCGCTGCAAGAAACAACATGGTGCCAGTTTTCGAGGGCTTAAATCTGTTGCCACAATGGCTATAAACACCCTCCAAAGCTGGTTCAACAGGCGCTACAGCATAGCATCGGCGAAACCCAATTAGAGCATTGTCTGGATCTCTTAAAGCAAGATAAAGGGAACGGTTTTGGAACCATTCTGCCATTAATATATCGCGTTCGTGCTTTTTGACCGAACACCAAGGAAAATTTGCCAACTCCCAGGGATAATCAAGTTTCTCCCAACTTAACTCCTCATCGAAATCATCAATCCAGTTACCAATCAATGTGCCTTCTTCTTTTGTGAGAACGTGGTTGATTTCTGTTGTGCGTCCAAAGGAAAACAGTGTATCTCCAGTTGTTACGCGGATGCCGCTCTCAAAATCCAGCATGCTGTCATCAAGCCTTGACATATTGGCTTGTATAGCCCCCACATCATAACCAATGACACCGCGGCGAAAATCAGAGCGCAAGCTTTTGGAAAGGTCGACAATGGCTTCAATAGACTCAAGATTACCTCGTTCAGGCAAGTGGTCAAATTCGAGTTGAAAGGAATTCCACCATGCACGCTCTGTCCACGCGGGTATGAATTGTGCAGAAAGTCCAAGCCATCGAAGACCCATATCAATTGCAGCTACAGAGCCACGTATCCGCTGCCATTGGAGACCTTGGTCAAGAAGATCATAGAGATTTGGAACATAAGGGGTAAGTTCTCCAAGCCCATATTCTTCAATCAACCATGGCAAGAAACGGGGAGGGCGTGTGATCAGTTTAGAGCGTGAAATCCCCAAAACAGAACCATCAACATCTTGATGAAAATCGCAAACATCAGCAAGGCGCCTTTCAAATTCCGTTGCATTTGTTGGGAGTAAAGTACCACCCATTAGCGCGCCCGCCCTTTAAAGTTTAAGGTAACCTTGCCAATGGATAATACTTCCTCATCACAAACAGCATTATCCGTTGTAGGTTCAACGGCAATGACTTTTTGCACACCAGGAATCATCAGTTTAGAAATCCACCACGAGAGGCTTAATTCGCGCCCAAGAGCTTGTTCTTGTTTCCAAGCGGTACGTAAGTTGGCTTCCATTTGGGTTAAAACCGTCAGTGCCGTTTCTGGTAACAGCCAAACATCTGCTGTTAAGTCCACAACTTTTGCAACAGCCGCATGCACAAGAATAGTATCATTGGTCATGATGACATTTTTATCGTGAAGAGCTTGTGAGACTTTGTCTAGCAAGTCTTGGCTTGCGGTTTCTTCTTCATTGTTGCCAAAAATGGCAACATGAATGGTTGGATTTTTCCCCTTTCGATAAATAATGGCATCTTTCACGCGGTTATCTGCGGATAAAGCAATAAATTTGTAATAAGGTTCTGTTCCACTGCCTTTGCCACTGCGGGTATGAAGTCTTATGCGTTCGCGGT